>JBMTPW010000251.1:0-3212 GCA_049444115.1 Ilumatobacteraceae bacterium
GTGGGCAAACAGCGACTGCGGTGACCAACCGTCGACGCTGACGACTCGCGAGGCGAACTTCCAGCGTCCCCCCTCGACCGTGTAGCGATCCACGTAGCGACCCCAGTGATCGAGGCCGATATCGGTGAGGACGGCGAAGTACAGCCGACCCGTTGCCGAGCTCTCATCGATCAGATCGATCTGATGGGTGGATGTGGTGTGTCGGACATGCGTCAATCCCGAGGTGGCCCCGGTTCCGTCCTTGGTGCGGGTGAAGATGGTCATCACCTCGTCGCGACCCCGGTACACCCGGCCATCCCCGATGTCCATGGTGGCCTCGGCGCTGAACAACTCTCTGACCTGGGCGAATCGACCGGAATCTCCGTTGGCGTTGTAGCGGGCCACCAGATCGCGGATCGACTCCCGGGCTGCGAGTTCCCACATCTCCATGGGCGGCACGCTAATGGGTGTCCGAACGGGACAGCCGTCCCGACACCTTTGGGGACTTTCGGACCTACTTTCACCGCCGGGCCGGGTCTAGAATCTGACACAGCGTCAGAAACTCGGTCTGATGCCCCAAGAAGGGGGAAAACATGTCTCTGCTCGAAGAGCGTCCCGTTCTCGCCGATGTCACCTACGGGTTGTCCGATGCCGACCAGCACTACTACGAGGCCGAAGACGCCGTCACGCGCCACTTGCCCCGTGAGCACCGTCATGCGGTCCGCTGGGTGGATGTGGACGGCCGCCGCACGCTTCTGGTCAACGATCGACTCTTGACCCTCATTCCGAATCCCACCTACGACCCAGTGGGTCAACCCGGGTCGCTCGAGATGTACTTCCGGGCCGAGAACCACGATGGCTTGGAACTGCGCGACATCATCAAGATGGGTCCCATTCCCCAGGCGGCACGGCAGCGCGAGGTCCGCCTGGCCACGTTGGATGCGCAAGGTGTGGACCTGGCCTGGGTTCTTCCGAGCCTCGGCCTCGGCCTCGAAGAAATGCTCGCCGACGACGTGGATGCGCTCTACGCCGTCTTCCACAGTTACAACACCTGGCTCGATGAGGACTGGGGTTACAACCGCGACGGTCGTATCCTGACGGGTCCCTTGATGTCGCTCGTCGATCCGGCGAAGGCCGAAGCCGAACTCAAGCGGGTGATCGACATGGGAGCGCGCTTCGTCACGTTCCGTCCCGCACCGGTTCGGGCTCCCGATCGCTATCGCTCGTTGGCCGATCCGATGTACGACCGGTTCTGGAACATGGCTGCCGACGCCGGCGTGGCCATCGCATTCCACGGTGCCGATTCGGGATACGGCATCTACCTGGAGCGGTGGGGTGAAAGCATCAAGTACACGGGCCACAAGATGTCGGCCCTCACCGAAGTGATGGGCGTGCACATCGAGCGTCCGGTCTTCGACCTTCTGGCTTCGCTCATTTGTCACGGTTTGTTCGATCGGGTCCCGACACTGCAAGTGGCCACCGTGGAACTGGGTGCTGGTTGGGTGCCCGATCTCGTGCGTCGCTTCAAGCGCTCCTATGGCAAGACCCCGCAGCTCTACAAGCGGGATCCGGTGGAGACTCTGCGCTCGCACGTCTCGGTCGCTCCCTTCTACGAGGACGACATTTCGGTGTTGCGCGACCTGATCGGTGCCGATCGCATTCTCCTCGGGAGTGACTGGCCGCATCCGGAAGGTTTGGCTGAGCCCCGTAACTGGGTGGGCGACTTCGCCGGCCTGACCGCCGATGAGCGTCGTCTCGCGTTGCGGGACAACCTGCGCAAGCTCTCCGGCCAGCCGCTCTGAAACCAACCGCTAGACGCGGTGAAATGTGCCGGCTGCCGAGCTGACGACGCGCGAGCCGTTACCGAGGTCGAGCAGGTCCACTCGCGCCCCGACGCGTCCATCGACTCCGGAAAAGACTTCGGTGCGTGTCTCGAAGGGGCCGTTCTTGCCGCGGTTGACGAACATCACGTACCAGTCGTCGATCTGGAGCGAACCCCCGGCCAAGTCCTCGGCGGCATCGGTGGCCGCCGCCTCCAACACGATGTGTTGGGGTCCGATGTGCAGTGCCGCGTCCGGAGAAGCCAGTTCGGGCTGCAGCTCCGGGAGTGTCCAGACGCCAAGCGCCGAACGTGTCGCACCGAACACCTGATGAAGCGGCGGGAGATCGGGGGAGTCCAAGACGTCGATGGGCGGGTTGTCGACCTTGGAGTAACCGGCCGGAGCAGGGCCGAGTGAGAGACCGACACCGGTGGAAATGGCGATGATCCTTTCGGACCGACGGGCGTCGACCAGCAGGGCGCGACTGAAACCCAATCGGCGTCCGGTGTGGAGGTTCTCAGGGATGATCTGCAATTCGAGAACGTCATGTCCCGGATCGAGAATCTGCATCGAGGCAATGAGCGGGTTGGGGACCACCGCGTCGTCGTTGAAGCCACCGCATTCAGGACTGGCGACGCACAGCGGAGCGGCCATGATGCCGCCTGACGCGTTGCGCATGTCGTGACGCACGGCCATGAAGTCTCCACTCACTCCGGTGTCGAGCGATGCATGACGGCGACCCAGGTAGCGATACGTCAACAGCGAGGTCCACTTCTCCTCGAATGCTTCCCAGTACTTGCCGGGGTCCACATCGCGGATGTCCGCGGGACGTTCGGCGTTCACGGCGAACCTGTCGTGACGGTGTCCATCGATGTGAACACGGCGTCCGACGTCTGGGTGCCTAGCATCATGAGGAGAGCATAGGGGAGCAGTCGTCGGGGCAGCGGCGACGATGAAGCGGAAAGATCGGGCGACACGATGACGGCAAATGGCGCAACAACTCTCAGCGAAAAGGGCCTGGCTCGCTTGCGCTCATTGGTCAACGACGGTCGCGCCGCGGTTCTCACCATGGAACTCCAGGAGGGTGTCGTCGGCTCCGAAGCATTGATGCAGACATTGGTGGCCGAGGTGGAGGCAGTCGGTCTTCGACACATCGTCGGACAAGTGTGCATTGCTGCTCGTCAGCGGGGCATCCCCGTCGTGCACTGTGTGGCGGAGAATCGACCGGATGGTCGCGGCTCCCCCGATAACTGTGCAGTTTTCGCCATGAACAATCGCCTTCGCCGCGAAACCGGGGGTACTCCGATCGATGTCGGAACCCCGGGGGCCGCTCTCGTCAGCGAAATCGGGCCGGAACCCGAGGACGTCGTGGTGAGCCGAATCCACGGACTCACGCCGTTCACCCAGACCTCC
>JBMTPW010000252.1:0-3186 GCA_049444115.1 Ilumatobacteraceae bacterium
TGAATCGGGGGGAGGTGGTGGGGGTGGTGGCACATGAACTATCCCATTTTCGGAATTACGACATCCTGGTTTCCACTCTCGCGGTCACTTTGGTGGGAACGGTGGCGATTCTCACCGACGTCGCCATTCGACTCATGTGGTGGAATGGGGGACGCGTCGCTCGTGACGGCGACCGAGGGAACGGGGGGAATCCCTTGGCTCTGATCGGATTCGTCCTGCTGCTCGTCGCACCGTTGGTGGCCCGAGTCATGCAGGCGGCCATGAGTCGGCGCCGAGAGTCCTTGGCCGATGTCTCGGCCTGCCAGATGACCCGCTATCCGCCCGGTTTGATCTCGGCCCTGGAGAAGTTGCGCGACGACACGGCCACCACCCATTCGGCATCGATGGCCACGGCCCACATGTGGATCGAGCAGCCCTTGTCCGGAGTGCGCGACGAGGGTCGATTGAAATGGGTGCACGGCCTCTTCGAAACGCATCCACCTCAGGAAGAACGTATCGCCCTCCTGAAAGAGCTGAGATCCGCAGGGTCGATCACAAGTGATTACGCTCGACGAGAACACCAGCGAACAAAGAGAATGAGATGATTGGCAGACATCAGAAGACGACAACGGTGAAGGGGCGCGGTTCTGCCGCTTTCGTGTTGGCGGCGACCGGATTGGTCGTGGCCGCCTGTGGCGGAGGCGGCGGGACGACGACGATTGTGCCCTCGAGTCTGGACACGACCACGGTTGCGCCAGAAACCACAATGGTGACGACCACCATCGAGCAGACGACCACCACGATCCCCGGTCCCGTCATGCCGCTCACTGGCCTGCGCGGACCCGATGAAGCGACGGCCACCAGGCCGGCCGTCGTGGCCAAGATCGACAATCATCCAGCGGCGCGCCCGCAGAGCGGACTGATCGAAGCCGACATCGTCTACGAGGAGAACGTCGAAAGCCTCACTCGGTTCGCCGCCGTTCTGCATTCCCAGGACTCCGAACCGGTGGGACCGCTGCGATCGGGTCGTTCCCAGGACGTGGAGCTGTTGAAGAACCTGAACAACCCCATCTTCTTGTGGAGCGGGGGGAACCCGACGGTCACGAAGCTCATCAATAACTCGACGATGATCAACGCGAGTCCGTTCATCGGTTCGATCGCCGGGGCATTCTTCCGTGCCAGCGACAAGGGCTCCCCGCACAATCTCTATTCGAATACTCCTGAAATCCGCAGTCTCACCGCCGACAAGGGAGCGGGCACTCCGGTTCCCCTCTTCACCTACCGCGCCGCCGACGCCGCAGTTGGAGGCACCGATTCGATCGGCGTCAAGCTCTCCATGGACGGGGACACCAACGTGGCTTGGCAGTGGGACGCAGCCTCCGGTACGTATCTCCGGTTCCATGGCCAGAAGAAGCACAACGCGCCGAGCGGCAACCAGGTCAACACCAACAATGTGGTGGTCCTCTTCGTGAAGTACCGGACCAGCAGTTTCGAGGCCCGGAGTCCGGAGGCGCAGACGGTGGGCAGCGGTGTGGCGTGGGTCTTCATGCAAGGCAAGTACATCGTGGGTACGTGGAATCGACCGGATTCCAGTTCCGGATGGGGTTTGCTCGACGAGACAGGAGCTCCGATCGATCTCACTCCGGGTCGCACATGGGTGGAGTTGACACGCGACAACAAGGCCGCGGCGGTTCCTGCCGGAGCAACATTGGCCGATGTCGCCTGGCCGTGATTTCGGCCGGCCGGCACCGTTAGCCTGATCCCATGTCCGCAAACAGTCGAGGCGTCACAGGATCGTTCCCGGTCAAGCGGGGCTTGGCCGAAATGCTCAAGGGCGGAGTGATCATGGACGTGGTGACTCCGGAGCAGGCCAAGATCGCCGAAGATGCCGGTGCCTGCGCCGTGATGGCTTTGGAGCGGGTTCCAGCCGACATCCGTCGGGATGGCGGAGTGGCTCGTATGAGTGATCCGGAAATGATCGAAGGGATCAAGGCGGCCGTGTCGATCCCGGTCATGGCCAAGGCACGGATCGGTCATTTCGTGGAGGCGCAGATCCTGCAATCCCTGGGTATCGACTTCATCGACGAAAGCGAAGTGCTGACTCCGGCCGATGAGACCCATCACATCGACAAGTTCCCCTTCTCCGTTCCTTTCGTGTGCGGTGCAACCAATCTCGGAGAAGCCCTGCGGCGAATCAGCGAAGGTGCCGCATTGATTCGTTCCAAGGGTGAGGCCGGAACCGGAAACGTGGTGGAGGCGGTACGGCATCTGCGCACCATCCTCGGCGACATCCGCAAGATCACCACTGCGGACTCGGCCGAGTTGTTCGACTGGGCCAAGAAGTTGCAGGCTCCGCTGCCATTGGTGCAGGAGATCGCCGAAACCGGAAAGTTCCCGGTTCCCATCTTCTGTGCGGGTGGTCTGGCCACTCCGGCGGATGCCGCGCTCGCCATGCAGCTCGGAGCCGAAGCCGTCTTCGTGGGTTCTGGAATCTTCAAGAGCGACACTCCGGGTCCACGGGCCAAGGCCATCGTCGAAGCAACCACACATTTCGACAATCCGGACATCCTCGCCAAGGTGAGCAAGGGTCTCGGTGCACCGATGACCGGAATCGGGATGGACGAGATCAATCAGCGGTATGCCGAACGCGGTTGGTGATCGATGATGCGCGCGAGGCCCCCAGGTGAAGGACGGTCCGACCATCGGTGTACTCGGGCTTCAGGGCGCCTTCGCTCGGCACATCGAGACGCTGTCTGAACTCGGTGTCGAGGCGCGTCGCGTCCGAACTCCGGACGACCTGGCGGACCTGGACGGCATGGTGCTCCCCGGGGGCGAGAGCACCACGATGGGGAACCTCCTGGGCAGCTCCGGATTGCTGCAGCCGCTCACAACTGCTCTGAGTTCGGGTCTGCCGGTCCTCGGTACCTGCGCCGGATTGATTCTGTTGGCGCAACGCATCCTCGACGGTCGTTCCGATCAGGTGAGCTTCGGTGTTCTCGACGTCACCGTCCGACGCAACGGGTACGGCCGGCAAGTGGATTCCTTCGAAGGCGACGTGGAAGTTCGGGGTCTGGGCGATCCTTTCCATGCCGTTTTCATCCGCGCCCCGATCATCGAAGACGTGGGCGAGTCAGTGGAAGTTCTGTCGTCGTTGGACGGCCACCCGATCCTCGTTCGTCAAGCGCGGGTCATGGCCTGTTCGTTCCC
>JBMTPW010000253.1:0-3185 GCA_049444115.1 Ilumatobacteraceae bacterium
CGCCGGTGCCGGCAACGGCCAAGGGCATGAGGATGAATCCACCTTGACTGATCGACGAGTAGGCCAACATGCGCACGATGTTCGTCTGACGCAACGCGAGCAAATTGCCGAACGTCATGGTGATGGCGGCCATCACCCAGATGAACGGTTGCCACACATCCTGGGCCTGCGGGAAGCCGACGTAGATGAGGGTCACCAACGCGACGAAACCCGCCGCCTTGCTGGCCACCGACAAGAACGCGGTCACCGGAGTCGGGGCACCTTCGTAGGTGTCGGGAGCCCACGAGTGGAACGGAACGGCCGACACCTTGAAGGCGAAGCCGATGATCACGAAGGTGATCGCCAGAGCCTCGACTCCACCGAACTGTCCTTCGACCGTGAGTTGGGATCCGATCTCGGAGAGCAACGTGCTTCCGGTGACCCCGTACAACAGGCTCAAGCCGTACAACATGACGGCCGAGGCGAAGACGCCGAGCAAGTAGTACTTCACTCCGGCCTCGTTGCTCTTGCGGTCGCGCTTGCGCCACGCGGCGAGCATGTACGCCGGGATGCTGAGGAACTCGAGGGCGACGAAGATGCTCACGAGATCGCGACTCGACGCCATCATGACCATGCCGGTCACCGACGTGAGGAGGAGCGTGAAGTACTCGCCTTGGTAGTAGTCACCCTCTTCGACGTGGTTCTGCGACATCAGCACCACGACGTATCCGGCCACCAAGAAAAGTGCCTTCAACGTGAGGGAGAACTCGTCCACCACGTATCGACCATCGAACAGCGATCGAACATCGACGTCGTTCACGGCCAGAGTGAGCACCGGCAACAACGCTCCGAGCATCACGAATCCGGTGAGGGTCGCCGTGATCCACTTCTTGGTCTCGCTGGTGAAGAGGTCCACGAGGATGACCAAGCAGATGCCACCCGCGAGAACGATCTCGGGAGCGATCGCGTGGTAGTCGACCGAAGGCGACTGCCACGGCACCTGGGCGAGGATCGAGGACAACACGGATCAGCCTCCGAAGGCCTTGAGCGCCACCTGAACGGCGGGGTCGATGACCTTGAACATCAACTGTGGATACACGCCGAACACCAGGATGGCGATGAGGAAGGGCGTCCACGCGATCCATTCGAAGATGTTGACGTCGTGCAAGTCGTTGCCGTGATCGTCGTCGTCGTGGGAGCCATGACCGTGGCCATGACCGTGATCGCCACCGGCGAACTCGGCCTTGGGCTCACCAAAGGCGGTGCGCTGGAAGAGCCACAGCAAATACGCCGCGGCGAACACCGTGCCGAGTGCCGCGATCACCATGAACGTGCGGAAGGTCTCCTCGGGCAATCCGATCGCCGGCGAGTACGCCGACAGAATCGCCGGGAATTCACCCCAGAATCCGGCCAGGCCGGGAAGTCCGAGCGATGCCATGGCACAGAAACCCAGAATCCATCCGAGCTTGGGCATCTGCTTCAGCATGCCGCCCAATCGAGCGATCTCGAGGGTGTGGTAACGATCCTTCACGCTGCCGGCCAGGAAGAAGAGCATTCCGGTGATGAGGCCGTGGGCGACCATTCCGAAGATGGCGGCGTTGAAACCCATCGGAGTGAGCGTGGAAATTCCGAGCATCACGAAACCCATGTGAGCAACCGATGAGAACGCGATGAGTCGCTTCATGTCGGTTTGCGCCAGGCATCCGAGCGCGCCGTAGATGATGCCGATGACGGAGAGGAGACCGATCCACGGTGCCCACTCCTTCGCCGCCTCGGGGAGGATCGGGATGGCGATGCGGACGAAGCCGTAGGTGCCGAGCTTCAGGAGGATGGCGGCCAGGATGACCGAACCCTGGGTGGGCGCCTGCGTGTGGGCGTCGGGCAGCCAGGTGTGGAACGGGAACATCGGCACCTTCACCGCGAAGCCGACGAACATGCCGGCGAAGATCCAGACCTGCACGTTCTTTGCGATGGCGCCGCCGTTCTCCACGAGGTACGGGATCGAGAAGGACTCCGCACCGGTCTTGAAGAACAGTGCGAGGAACGCGACCAGCATGAGTGCCGACCCGAACATGGTGTACAGGAAGAACTTGAGCGAGGCGTACTGGCGGTTCTCGCCGCCCCACACGCCGATCATGAAGTACATCGGCAGGAGCACGAGCTCGAAGAAGACGAAGAACAGGATGAGGTCACGGGCGATGAACGTCCCCGCCATTCCGGTCTGCAGCACGAGCATGAGGATGAAGAAGGCCTTCGGGTTGCCCGGCGACGGGACATGGTCCCACGAGTAGATCATCACGAGCACCGTGATGACCATGGAGAGGAAGTACAGCGGCAGGCTGATCCCGTCGACGCCGATGAGGTACGAGGACTTTATGACCGAGATCCAGTCGGTCTGGGCGACGAACTGCATCTCGCCGGCCTTGCCGTAGTCGAACTGGATCATGGTGAAGATGCCCACGGCAAGCGTGGCCACTGCCGTGCCGAGACCCACCGCCTTGTTCAGCGCCTCCTCGCCCTTCGGGATGAAGAGCATGATGAGAACGCCGACGAGCGGCAGGAACGTGCCGACTGACAGCACCCAGTTGTGGTCGCTCAGGACTTCCATGCCGATTTGCTCCCTCAGGTATTGATGATGACGAGTACGAGCGCACCGATGGCGGCAGTGCCGAACAGCAGTGCTCCGTACTGATTGACTTTTCCGGACTGGACAGGACGCAGGAACCCGCCGAGGCCGCGGGCGGCCTCACCTGACGCGTTGACCGTGCCGTCGACGACACGCTGGTCCACGTTGCGGTAGACCCAGCCCGACAACTTCCGCGTGATGTTCCCCGCACCGTTGACGGCGCCGTCGAGGACGTTCTGGTTGACCCAGTACGCGGCGGCCGACACCGGGTGGGCGATGCCGCGCACGATGACGTTCTCGTAGAGGGCGTCCAGGTAGTACTTGTTGACGAGGAAGCGGTACCCGCGACCGAGCAGTGCGTTGCGCTCGGTCAGCCCGACGAGCGCCTTGTTCTTGCGGTCGTACAGCTGCACGCACAGCACCCAGCTGATCACCATGCCGAGCAGCACGATGATCATCGAGAGGGCCGCCTTCGACCACTTGAACTTGGCGTGGCTGAGCTGCGGTGCCACGCAGATGCCGTCCTTCGGGGTCTCCTTGCCGCACGGCGAGTCGTGGTAGCCGCCCTCGGCGGAATGTC
>JBMTPW010000254.1:0-3175 GCA_049444115.1 Ilumatobacteraceae bacterium
GCACGGGGCTGGGCGAACGCGATATGAGGCGTTCGCCTTACATAAGGAGGAGGCCGTTCAGTCGGGTCACGAGGGGCACCCTACCCAAGGAAGGGTTCGTGTGCAACGGGCGCAGGCATGACCGAGGAGGGTGGGCGTTGGTTCGACATTGGGAATGAACAGCCGGGGCATTTGGTTGCAACCTCGGTATCGATGGACCAGCAGTGGTGCCGGTTCCTGACGAAGGGATGTGCCATGGGCGCAGCAGTGGAGTTGTCAGCCGCCAATTTCGAGGACACCGTGTCTTCGAACGACCTGGTCCTGGTGGATTTCTGGGCATCGTGGTGCGGTCCGTGTCGGCAGTTCGCCCCCATCTTCGAATCGGTGGCCGCCAAGAATCCGGATGCGGTTTTCGGCAAGGTCGACACCGAGGCACATCAGGATCTGGCTGGGTCCTTCGGGATCCAGTCCATTCCCACCCTCATGATCTTCCGGGAAGGTGTCTTGCTCTACAACCAACCTGGCGCTCTGCCCGAGCACGCCCTCGAGGACTTGATCGGCAAGGCCAAGGCTTTGGACATGGCGGCGGTTCACGCCGAGATCGCAGCGCAGACACCCTCGACCTGAGTATCCGATCCTGGCTGTCTCCGCCTCTGCGCACGACACGAGTGTCGACGCGTAGGTAAACAATGTTCACCGTTCTTTGAGTTTCCGGCGTGACTTTTGAATCTGTAGAGTCATCTTTTGCCGCACCCGCCAGCGGCATCAACAACCCGGCCGGCTCGAGCTCTTGTGCTCGCCTCCGGGTTGTTGTTTTCCGTGATGAAGGCGCGTGGAACGGTAGGGGCGTCCCGATGAGGCCACTCTTCCTCAGCACGGTGTTCACCATTAGGTTTGCGGCATGAACACCGCATCGCACGGGTCCGCTATCGCCGGTTTGCCACGAGTCGACCCGGGAGAGGTCGGATTCGATGCTCGTCGACTGGAGCGTCTCGACGAGCACTTCACGCGTTACATCGACGAGTCGCTGCTCACTGGCTGGCAGGTGGTGATCACTCGCGACGGCAAGGTCGTGCACGACCGCAATGTGGGACTGGCCGACCGCGAAAGCGGCCAGGCAGTGGCCGACGACACCATCTGGCGCATCTATTCGATGACCAAACCCATCACCGCTGTGGCGGCATTGATCCTGTGGGAAGAGGGTCGCTTCGAAATGCGCGATCCGGTGGCCAAGTTCTTGCCCGAGTTCGCCGAGACCAAGGTTTGGAACGGTGGCACGTTCGTGAACCCGGTTCTTGGACCTCAGACCGAACCCATGGAGATGTGGCACTTGTTCAGTCACACCGCCGGACTGACCTATGGCTTCATGTATTCGCATCCGGTGGACGAGATCTACCGGCGCTCAGGATTGGAATGGGGCTTCCCGCGGGACCTCGACTTGGCGGGAGTCTGTGAATTGTTGGCTCGTCAACCACTTCTGTTCCAGCCGGGAAGCGAATGGAACTATTCGGTCTCCCTCGACGTTCTCGGACGAGTGGTGGAAGTCATCAGCGGTCAACGTTTGCGCGACTTCATGGCTTCGCGCATCTTCGCGCCACTCGGTATGAGTGATACGGCCTTCTTCGTTCCTGAGGACAAGGGTGAGCGGTTGGCGGCACTGTACGGAGCGCACCCGGGGACACGGACCGCAGTGCGGGCCGACGGGGCGGATCGTGGTGCGCGTCGGGATCCAGCGGCCGACGGAGGAGGGGGTGGCCTGGTATCCACCAAGGCCGACTACGTACGATTCGCCGAGATGCTGCGACGCGGTGGAGCGTGGGATGGGCATCGTCTGTTGTCCTCGCGCACCGTGTCGTACATGGCCAGCAACCATCTGCCCGGCAACGTGGATCTCACGGCCTTCGGTCGACCCCTTTTCGCCGAGACCACCTACGACGGGATCGGTTTCGGATTGGGAGTCAGCGTCACCCTCGACCCGGTGGCCAACAAGACGCCGGGATCGGTCGGAGATTTCGGATGGGGTGGAGCAGCCAGCACCTGGTTCATGGTCGATCCCGTGGAGGATCTCACCGTCGTCTTCATGACCCAGTTGATGCCCTCCAGTACCCATCCCATACGCAGTCAGTTGAAGCAGTTGGTGTACCAGGCTCTCGTCGACTGAGAGGGCTGCGAACCAGCGATACGATCCGTTGCTGAGTCGTCGGCGGTGACGACCGGAGGTGATGAGATGTATCGAGCAATTCCCCGAGAGGCGCGGATCTTCGTTGCTGGTCATCGCGGACTGGTGGGGAGCGCCATCGTGCGCCGTCTGGAGGCTGCCGGTTGCACCAATCTGCTGGTTGCCGGGCGCGAGGAATTGGATCTGCGCGATCAGGGAGCGGTCGACGACTGGTTCGATCGGAATCGTCCGGAGTACGTCTTCTTGGTGGCCGGAACGGTTGGTGGCATTCTGGCCAACAGCACCCGACCCGCCGAATTCATCTACGACAACCTGATGATCCACGGCACGGTGGTCCACGCCAGCCATCTCACCGGAGTGACCAAGTTGCTCTATCTGGGTAGCTCGTGCATTTATCCGCGTCATGCGTCGCAGCCCATCACCGAGGATCAATTGCTGACCGGTCCATTGGAACCGACCAACGAGTGGTACGCGCTGGCCAAGATCGCCGGCATCAAACTGTGCCAGGCCTACCGCCGCCAGTACGGCAGCGATTTCATCTCGGCCATGCCCACCAATCTCTACGGTCCCTACGACAATTTCGACTTGAACTCCAGCCACGTGATCCCGGCCCTGATTCGTAAGTTCCACGATGCCAAGATGTCGACGACCAACGAAGTGGAAGTGTGGGGAACCGGTAGCCCCATGCGTGAATTCCTCCACGTCGACGATCTCGCCGACGCCTGTGTCTTCCTCATGGAGAACTACAGCGACGATCTGCACGTCAATGTGGGAACTGGTGTCGACCTCAGCATTCGTGAACTGGCCGAGAAGATTCGAGACATCGTCCACCCGGCAGCGCAGCTTCGTTTCGACACCACCAAACCCGATGGAACGCCACGCAAGGTCTTGGATGTGAGCCGTCTCATGGACCTCGGCTGGGCACCCACGTACGACTTGGATCGAGGACTCCGCGATACCTACCGGTGGTTCCTCGAACAGAGTGCCAGTGACATCGGTCTGCGCGGAATCGCGTCG
>JBMTPW010000255.1:0-3174 GCA_049444115.1 Ilumatobacteraceae bacterium
TCCATCGAGCCGATCACGGGATGGCGGCGTAGACACCGTACAGAGCCGTCAGCGATGAAAGACCCATGAGTCCGAACCCGACGAGATACGGCCACACATTCGCCCGCCGGGGAGCTCCGAGCCACACCGACGCAGCGATCAGAAGAGGGAAGGCCGTGAACAGAAAACGTGGTCGTGCAGTGACCGTGGCCGGTAGCAACATCAAAGCGACGACGACGGCACTGTACGCGGCCGCTGCTGGTGGAAGTTTGTGCTTGCGCCAGGCGATCCAGACGACGACAAGGGTGGTGACGAAGGAGACCGCCGTGATGACGTCGGTGGGCGAGGTGAGTGGCTGGGTGAAGGCCTCGAGAGTTCGTCGAATGGCCGTCAAGCCGAAACTCGCTCCTTCCTTCCAGGCCTCGCCCTGAACCCGGAACCACACGTTCTTCTCGCCGGTGTGATGATCGATCCATATTTGGACCGCCACGAAGCCCCATGGGGCTAGAAGTGGCGCAATGAGAGGCCTCCAGGATCGACTCTGTCGAGCAGCAACGATGCCGGCAACAGCACACGCCGCCACCAAGGCCACACCATTGGGACGGGCGCCCGTTGCCAGGGCGGCGACCAAACCGGCAAGAACCCAGTGCTGGCGCTGCAGGAGCAAGAGGCAGGCAGCGGCCAGAGCGAGGAGAAGGGCCTCGCTGTAGGCCAGGGACAGCACCAGGCTTCCCGGGAAGAGGGCCACGACGATCATCGCCCGTCCCATGGCTTCGTCTCCGAACCATTCGCGCGCCAGGAAACCGACGAGTACCACGAAAACTGCGCCAAGAAGAAAGTTGGTGGCCAGCGCAGCGGCAGTGTCCCCGCCCGGAAGAATGCGGTCGACCACCCTCACCAGGTAGGGATAAGCGGGGAAGAAAGCCACTCGAGCCTGAGTGTCGTCATAGGTGATGTTGGGTGGCACGTGGACCGGATAGCCATAGCGGACGATCCGCATGTACCAGATCCCGTCCCAGGAGGTCAGGACGTCCAGGATCATCGACACCGCCGAGCGCGGAACCTCCAGATACCGGGAGTGCGGATCCGGTCGCGGTGGCGATCCCCAGATGAAGCGTTCTCGAATGCGGTTGTGATCGGCACGCATCTCCGCACCAACGATGGCCGCCCCGATGAGAACGGCGATGCGGGAGATCGCGTAGGCAATCAGTCCCTGACGAAGTGCCGACACCACGACCCTCGAACTCGGAGGTGAGGGCTGGACGGATTCGGAGGACAGGGTCATGGCATCGCGTCTCGGATCACTGCGACGCTAACACGGCCCCTCTTCGGGCATCGGGCCTCTCGTGAGCTCGGTGGATGACGAGCACCGCAGCCCCATCCACCAGAATGACGCCATGTCCGACAATGAAGTGCTCTCCATCGAATCGCCGTCTCCCGGGATCACGGTGATCAGGTTGTCCCGTCCGGAGCGTTTGAACGCCATGACCGCCGATCTCGTCGCGGGACTCCACCGGGCCCTCGATTCCGCGGCCACCGATCCGGCCTGTCGAGTCGTGATCCTCACCGGGGCAGGACGTGGATTCTGCGCCGGTTTGGATCTGTCCGGGTACGGCAGCGCACCCGGAACCGCGCACCTCGGCCCGACGCAAACGGGATTCGCCGTGCAGAAGCACATCGCCACCCTCATTCCCCATATGCGCTCCATTCCGCAACCGATCATTGCCGCCGTCAATGGACCGGCGGCAGGAGGCGGACTGGCCCTGGTTCTCGGAAGCGATATTCGTCTGGCAGCCGATTCCGCAACTTTCAACGTGGCCTTCATCAGAGTGGGGTTCTCGGCCTGCGACATCGGCACCTCCTGGCTGCTGCCCCGAATCGTCGGCGTCGCCCGCGCCCAGGAGATGATGCTCACTGGTCGCATCATCGACGCTGCCGAAGCGCTTCGCATCGGTCTCGTCGTGGATGTCGTCCCCGGAGGTGATCTGATGGCACTCGCTCTCGACAAGGCCGACCAGGTCATCCGCAACACACCGTTCGGCGTGGCCCTCACGAAAGAAGGAATGTGGACTGCTCTCGAGATCCCGGGTATGCAGGCGGCAATCGATCTGGAGAACCGCCAGCAGATCATGGCCAGCCACACGGCCGATGCGCGCGAGTCAATGACCGCGTTCGTGGAAAAACGTCCCCCGAATTACACCAATCAGTGATCGGTCACTCAGTGGCGCTCGAGCGCACCTGCACGGGTGCTTCTCCGCCGTAAGCAGGAAAGTGACAGGCCACGTAGTGACGTGGTCCGACTTCCCGCAACGTCGGCTCCTCGGTCCGACAACGATCCTGGGCGGACGGGCAGCGCGGATTGAAGCGACACCCCGACGGCGGGAGGACCGGACTGGGTGGCTCGCCCTCCACTGCCGCCCCGCGAAAGGCGACCGACGGATCGGGGACCGGAATCGACTCGAGAAGCACCTTCGTGTAGGGATGGGCAGCAGCCCCGTACAACGAGTCGCTGTCGGCGATTTCACACATCTTGCCGAGATACATCACGGCCACTCGATCGCTCACGTTCTTCACGACCGCGAGATCGTGGGCGATGAAGAGCAACGTCAAACCGTAGGTCTTCTTGAGATCCTCGAGAAGATTCAAGACTTGGGCCTGGACGCTCACGTCGAGAGCCGATACCGGCTCGTCACAGATGATCACCTGTGGCTCCAACACAAGAGCACGGGCGATGCTGATGCGTTGGCACTGTCCGCCGCTGAACTGATACGGACGACGATCGGCTGCCACTGCGGGATCGATACCAACGTCCTCGAGGACCTTGTTGACCCGGGCCAGACGCTCTTCCTTGGTGCCGATCTTCCAGATGTTGAGAGGTTCCAGAACGATGTCCCGAACACTGCGACGCGGATTCAGTGACGAGATCGGATCCTGGAAGATCATCTGGATTCGGATTCGCTGGCGCGCCGAAGATGACATCGCCACTCTTCGCTCGCGGCAATTGCATGATGGCGCGTCCGGTCGTGCTCTTCCCGCAGCCGGATTCGCCGACGATGCCCAGAGTCTCGCCGCTGCGCACATCGAACGAGATGCCCGAAACCGCATTCACCTTCAATCCAGTACGTCCGACGGGAAATTCGACCGTGAGATCGCGCACGGTCAGTAGAGCGTCCGGACGCAAATGGGCTTGTCCAC
>JBMTPW010000256.1:0-3156 GCA_049444115.1 Ilumatobacteraceae bacterium
TTCGGTGAGCCGCACCGCTCCCACATCCAGTGACCGCACGTCGACCAGTGATTCCCGACCAACCATCAATTCGGTTGAGCCACCGCCGATATCGATCACCAGGTGTCCACGGCGCGACGCCGATAATCCCGACGTCACCCCGGCATATGTGAGGCGGCCTTCGTCGGCGCCGGACAAGACCTCGGGCCGGGTGCCGAGCACCGCTGCGGCTCGGTCGAAGAACTCGTCACGATTGCTGGCGTCCCGGCAGGCACTGGAGGCCACTACTCGCACCCGGTTCACTGCGTGCTCATCCAACAGGGTGCGGTAACTCTGCAGACAGTTCAACGTTGTCGCCATCGTGTCCTCGGACAACCGCCGACTTCGATCCACGCCGGCTCCCAAACGCGTGGTGGTGACCTTCCGCACCACCTCATGGCCATCACTGATCAACAGGTTCGTCGTGTTGGTGCCGATATCGATGGCGGCGACCGAATTCATGTCGCCTCCAGTCGCTCACGGACCCATCGTCCCACTGGATCATCACCACCGGCCAACAGATAGGCGTAGTGGGCGTGGAGACACTTCACCCCAGTGCGCGTGCCGGCCACTCCTCCGCTTGGTCGGGGGCCCACGTGATCGACGGAGATGTCGGCATCACGTTCTGCGGCGTATTGCGCGTGCGCCCGAGCAAGTTCCGCGGCATCCACGGATCGTTCGGCCTCGTTCACTCCTCCGGCGGCTTCCAGACGACTGATGACCGTGAGTAGTTCTGGATCGCACAGCCAGTAGCGCGTGGGCATGGGGGTTCCGTCGTCGAGGAACGGCGCATTGCAGATGACCATCGGCTGACCGTCGGGCCGACGGACCACCACAGTGAAAGGACCAGCCGGAGCGCGACCCAGCAAGTGGGCGACGACGTCGCGGTCGGGATCCAAATGGTCTACTTGCGGCGACGCAAGAGCCACAACAACACGATGAATCCAGCCAGGACCGGCAGAAGTCGCTTGAGCATGGCCTCGCCGGCGACACTCTGCAGATCGAGCGGCTCGGCGGCCGGACCTTCGATCTTGCGTACCGCTGGCTCGGCGCCAGCCGACGTGCCGTTGGCGGCGGCCTTCGATTCGGCGGTTGCCGGCGTGGTCTTGGTGGCGGATTTCGTTGCAGCCTTGGTGGCCGTCGCCGTTGCGGCACTTGCCGACGGGGTGCCGCCCTCGCGGTCGATCAAGGTATTCAGGTTGTCGGCGAACTGGGCGATCAACTTCTCGCTGATGTCGCTCAGGGCACCCCGACCGAACTGGGCGACTTTGCCAGTGATTGCCAGATCGGTGACCACGGTGACGCTCGTGGTGTTCGGGGTGAGCGCAGTCAGATCGGCTGAGATGGTGGCCGAGGCGTTGCCTTTGCCGGTGGTGTCGCGACCGGCGGCTTTGAGGGTGGCCTTGTAATTGGTGTCGTCCTTCTCGGCGAACTGGGCCTCACCTTTGAACTGCGCCACGATCGGGCCGACCTTGATCTTGATGATGCCCTTGAAGACATCGCCCTGCACTTCTTGCAGTTGTGCGCCCGGCAGACACGGAGCAATGCGCTCCAGGTCGGTGACCACGGCCCAGGTCTCGGCGATGGGCTGATTGACAGTGAACGTGTGCTTCAGGTCCATTGCGCGAGGTCCTCCTCGGTGTCGATGTCGGCGGCCGAACCAGGGCAATCTACTTGCGAAACCAGCTCGGGACGCATGGCCATTAGGTCGCGGGCCCCGGTGTCACCGGTGGTGGGCAAAAGGCCCCAGGTGGAGGCGGCCAACCGCACCGGATTGCCGCGTCGACCCCGGTAGGTGGCCACGGCGATGGGACTGTCGCTGGCTGCCACCCGTCGCCACGATTCGGGTTCGACGAAGGGCTGATCAGCCAGTCCTACCACCACGGCATTCGCGCCGAGACGTTGGGCCTCGGCAATACCCACCCATACCGAATGGGCCTGACCCTCACTCCAACGGTGGTTGTGCACCAGGATCACCCGCGAATCCCGCACCAGTGGCGCAGGAATGTCGGCGGCTCCGGTGACCACGATGACGCGTTCGAACCCGGCGTTCAGGGCACTGGCGAGAGCCGCTTCGAACACCGTGCGTCCCTCGTCGCCGGGCAGGGGTGCCAACAACTTGTGCGTCGGGCCGCGAAAACGTGAGCCGGCACCGGCCGCCAAGAGCACTGCGAAGGTGTCACCGGAGGGTTCGGGGGAGATGAACGTACCTTCGCCGGTCATGCAGGCAGCCCCCTGAAATACGACAGATCGGCAGTCGAGGTCACCGACCTGGCGGTGATGGTCAGATCCGCAGTGTCCATGGAGGCCAGCATCCCGTAGTCGGAAAGGGCACAGTAGGACTTGGTTCGACTGGCCCCGTTGCCGTCGATCACTGGCACGTCGATGCACAGGGCCGTGTTGCCCGCCACCTGGGAGTCCGCAGACGTGATCTCGCCCATGGCCACCCGGGAATCCTGACGGATTCGGCCAATGGCCGATTCCTTGAAGAACCGGGAGGTCAACTGTCGATCCGACACCTTGGTTTCATCCGTACCCGTGGCACAGGTGTCGTTCTCGCAGGTGAAAGTGCGGCCGTCGGGCAGGAAGATGTACCTGATGGTGCCGATCTCCACGGCCGTGCCGTGGGTGACATCTCCAGTGACGGTGGCCGTGGTCGTCTGGCCGCCGAATTTCGTCAGGACGTCATAGACCACGGTGAAGGGCTGCGCGGGTGTCGCGGACAGCACCTCGACCAGGCCCTGGGCGCTTTCATTCGCCAGGGGAGCATTGGTGGTGTCGTCGATGAGTCGCGGTCGTGGGCCGGTCATACAACCACTCAGGGCGACAGCGACCACCGCTGCCCCCGCCACGGTTTTCCAGTTCACACTGTCAGGATACGGGTCGAGTGGTGCCGACCCCTACGGACACCTAGTCTGACCTGCTGTGATGGACCTCGACCCGGCGACGTTCTTCGTCCAATGGGCTGTGGGCGGGATGGCCGGATGCTGGTTCACCACCCGCCAGCGCGAGGTCGGTGCCGGCTATGGGTGGCTATTGCGGATCATCTTCGGACTCTGCGCCAGCGCGGCCGCCGGCATCGGATTCGCCGGCGCCGCATCCGGATCGGCGGTAGCCCTTCGCAATGGCGCCAGTGCG
>JBMTPW010000257.1:0-3153 GCA_049444115.1 Ilumatobacteraceae bacterium
TCTCCAAAACCGAGGGTCGGGGGTTCGAGTCCCTCCTGCCCTGCTCAATCGCACTGACCGGTGGTCGAGACAACGAGTACGTGGGACAGCGGACGACGAAAGCGAAGAGCTAGGCGAACGCCATGACGATGGATCTGAACAGAGAGCAGAAGCCGCAACTGAAGAAGACCGGTGCCCTCGATGAGAAGGGCAATCCCACTCGTCAGGCGCGTCCCACCAGAGCCCGTGAGGAACGGACCGGTCCGACCAAGTATCTGCGCGAAGTCCGCGAAGAGATGAGCAAGGTGGCTTGGCCGAAGTGGCCGGAGATCCGCCGCTATTCGCTCGTGGTGCTGGCAACCATCGTGGTGTTCACTGCGGTCATCGGTGGCGCCGACACCCTCTTCGGTTTCTTCACCGACTGGCTCTACCAGAACTGACGATTGACGAGAACCACATGACTGACGAGAACGAGACGATTCCCGGAGACCTGGAGACCATCGCCGACGACGTGACCCCTGAGGTCATCGATCTGCGCGATCAGGTCGACGCATCCGACGACGGCGACGATGAGGACGAAGCTCCGGCGGAGATCTCTCCCTGGAACAAGCCCGGCCAGTGGTTCGTGGTCCATACTCAGGCCGGCTACGAGATGAAGGTGAAGGCCAATCTCGAGGCCCGCATCCAGTCCATGAACATGGAAGACCAGATCTACGAGGTCAAGGTGCCCATGGAGGACGTGGTCGAGTTCAAGAGCGGCCGCAAGCAGACCGTGCAGAAGAAGGTCTTCCCTGGATATCTCCTGGTGCGCTGCAACATGAACGACGAGAGTTGGTACTGCGTGCGCAACACGCCGGGCATCACCGGTTTCGTGGGCCAGAGCCAGAAGGGTCAGAAGCCCACACCGTTGTCGCGACGCGAAGTGGAGACCTTCTTGTCGGCCAAGGGTGACGGCCAGGAGGCGGCCGCCCGGCGCAAGCCCAAGATGGAGTACGAAGTCGGCGAAAGCGTGCGGGTCAAGGAAGGCCCCTTCGCCGATTTCTCGGGCCAAGTGGCCGAAATCAACCCCGACCACATGAAGTTGAAGGTTCTGGTCAATATCTTTGGTCGGGAGACCATGGTGGAGATGGACTTCAGCCAGGTCGCCAAGCTCTAGAAATTTCAGAAGTCGTCCAACGAAGGGAAGCGCCAGATGGCGAAGAAGAAACTCACCGCGATCGTCAAGATCCAGATTCCGGCCGGCAAGGCCACCCCGGCGCCGCCCGTGGGTACCGCGCTCGGACCCCACGGTGTCGCCATCATGGATTTCGTCAAGGCCTACAACGCCGCCACCGAGAGCCAGGTCGGCACCATCATTCCGGTCGAAATCTCCATCTTCGAGGATCGGTCGTTCACCTTCATCCTGAAGACGCCACCCACCCCGGTGCTGCTGCGCCAGAAGGCTGGGCTCGACAAGGGCAGCCAGACTCCGGGTAAGGCCGTGGCCGGTTCGGTGACCGAAGCCGATATCGAAGAAGTCGCCAAGATCAAGATGCCGGATCTCAACGCCTACGACCTGGAAGCCGCGAAGCAGCAAGTGCGCGGCACCGCTCGTTCGATGGGACTGAAGGTAAACTGAGGATCTGTCGCCGGTGAAACGGCGACACGCCTGGACCGGGAGGACCTCGACCGGCCGGCTCGATTTCTCGCTCAGGCGGGAAGAGGGAGACAGTCATGTCAGGAAAGAAGTACGCCGATGCCGTCAAGCGGTACGACCGTGACGAGGTGTTCGGCCCAGCCGAAGCCCTCGGCATGGTGAAGAGCATGGCCTCGGCCAAGTTCGACGAAACCGTCGAGGTGGCCTTCCGCCTCGGAGTCGATCCCCGTAAGGCCGAGCAAGCGGTGCGTGGCACCGTCGCCCTGCCCTCGGGCACCGGCAAGAACCTGCGCGTGGCGGTCTTCGCCGCCGGGGCCGCCGCCGAAGAAGCCCGCAAGGCCGGTGCCGACATCGTCGGCGCCGACGATCTGGCTGCAGAAGTGGAAAAGGGCGTGTTCAATTTCGATCTGGCCATCGCCACCCCCGACATGATGCCCCTCGTCGGCCGCATCGGCCGTCTGCTCGGGCCGCGAGGTCTGATGCCCAACCCCAAGACCGGAACCGTGACCCAGGACGTGGGTCGTGCCGTCGGCGAATTCAAGGGTGGCAAGGTGGAGTACCGCACCGACCGTTACGGCAACGTGCACGTGCAGTTGGGCAAGGTCAGCTTCACCCCCGAAGCCTTGGAGGCCAACTTCCGGGCAGTTCTCGACGAAATCCAGCGAGCCAAGCCGGCCTCGGCCAAGGGTCGCTACATCAAGAAGATCACCTTGTCCTCCACCATGGGACCGGGGGTCAAAGTGGATCTCAACCGTCTCCGACCCGAAACGGTCTGAGCCGGTCCGGCCCGTGGCCGGTAGCGTTGCGGTGTCCCCGGTTTCGATGCCTCGTCGTCGATCCCGTGGCATCGAGTTCTCACAACATACGTGCTTGCCAGAGACAGTCGGTCCACCGCAAGGTGGCGAAGTGGGCGTCAGCCCTGCCAACCGAGGCGGAGACCGCACGGAGTCCTTTTGCTCCTCGTGGTGTTCGCAACTGCGAGCCCCGAGTAGAAGCGAAAGGAGGAAAACTTCATGGACAATCCCCGTCCGGAGAACGTGGCCACGGTCGAAGAGATCGCCGCCAAGATGTCTGCAGTGGACGTGGTGTTCGTCACCGAGTACCGCGGACTCACCGTGGGCAATCTCGCCGATCTGCGCACCGCACTGCGGGGCGTCTCGGCCGAACTCAAGGTGTACAAGAACACCCTGGCTCGATTGGCAGCCAACAGCGCCGGCATCCCGGCTCTGGCAGAGCTGCTGATCGGACCGAGTTCGCTGACCTTCGTCAGCGGAGATGCTGCGGCGACCGCCAAGGTTCTGCGGGAATTCGCCAAGACCAACGCTTTGTTGGTCCTCAAGGGTGGATCCCTCGGAGGCAAATTGCTGTCATCCAAGGACGTCGAGGCGCTGGCCGATCTGCCGCCGCGCGATGTCCTGCTGGCCCAGTTCGCTGGAGCAATGCAGGCTCCGCTGGTCAAGACCGCCGGGCTGTTGCAGGCTCTGCCCCGCAACTTCGCCTACGGACTCAAGGCTCTGGTGGACCAGAAGGCCGCCTGA
>JBMTPW010000258.1:0-3122 GCA_049444115.1 Ilumatobacteraceae bacterium
TTCATCATGCTCGACCACGAGCACCGTGTTGCCCAGATCGCGCAATCGGACGAGCGTCTCGATCAGCCGTCGATTGTCGCGTTGATGGAGACCGATCGAGGGTTCATCGAGAACGTAGAGAGTTCCCACCAGACCCGAGCCGATCTGGCTCGCCAATCGGATGCGTTGGGCCTCGCCACCGGCCAGAGTTCCCGCCGACCGCGAGAGGCTCAGGTAATCCAGACCGACGTCGAGCAGGAATCCGAGGCGAGCATTGATCTCCTTGACCACGCGTTCGGCGATGATCCGCTCGCGATCGGTCAGTTCCAACGTGGCCAGGAACTTCGCGGACTCACCGATGGACATGTCGCAGACTTCGGAGATGTTCTTCGCGTTGATGGTCACTGCCAACGTGGACGGCTTCAAACGGGCACCGTCGCAGGCCGAACAGGGAACGAGCCGCATGTATCCCTCGTATTGCTCGCGGCTCCAGTCGCTCTCGGCATTCTCGTGACGGCGCTTGATCCACGGGATGACGCCCTCGAAGGTGGTGTTGAACTGGCGAGCCCGTCCGTAGCGATTCTTGAATTTCACCGTGATGTTGCCGGGCAGGCCGTGAAGAACGATCTTCTGGGCCTTGGCCGAGAGTTTGGCCCAGGGCTTGTCGAGATCGATGTTGTTGTCGGTGGCCACCGATTCCAAGATCCGCGAGAAGAAGCCGGTGCTGGCACTACGCCATGGGGCAATGGCTCCCTCGGACAGAGCAAGGTCCGGATCGGGAATGACGAGTTCGGCATCCACTTCGAAGGTGGTCCCCAGACCATCGCAGGTTTCACAGGCACCGAATGGTGAATTGAAGGAGAAATTCCGCGGTGCCGGCTCATCGAAGGAGACCCCGCACTTGGGGCAGGCCAGGTGTTGGCTGAAAGTCAGCGTCTCGTCGTCGGCGCCACCGTTGACGATTTCGATCGACGCCACACCTTCGGCCAATTTGAGGGCGGTCTCCAGGCTGTCGGTGAGGCGCCGTTCGATTCCGTCCTTACGAACCAAGCGATCCACCACGATGTCGATGGAGTGCTGTTCGTACCGGGCGAGCTTGGTGTCGCGCTTCAGGAATTCAGCAATGTCGACCACTTCGCCGTCCACCCGGGCCCGAACGAAACCTTGTCCCGCCAACTCGTTCAGAAGGGTGTCGTATTCGCCTTTGCGAGCTCGAACCACGGGAGCAAGAACCTGGAATCGAGTCCCCTCGGGCAGGGTGAGAACGCGATCCACGATCTGTTGCGGAGTCTGGCGGGAGAGCCGCGTTCCGTCCTTCGGGCAGTGTTGGATTCCCACTCGGGCATAGAGCAGCCGCAAATAGTCGTAGACCTCGGTGATCGTGCCCACAGTGGATCGCGGATTGCGGCTCGCAGACTTCTGATCGATGGAGATGGCGGGAGACAATCCTTCGATGACGTCGACGTCCGGCTTGTCCATTTGACCGAGGAACTGCCGGGCGTAGGCACTCAACGACTCCACGTAGCGGCGCTGCCCCTCGGCGTAGATGGTGTCGAAGGCCAGGGACGACTTGCCCGATCCGGAAAGTCCCGTGAAGACGATCATCTTGTCCCGCGGCAGGTCGAGGTTGATGTTCTTGAGGTTGTGCTCGCGCGCGCCGCGGACGATCAGACGGTCGGACATGAGCGCAGGCTAGTGAGGGCAGGAGTTCCGGTCATCAACCGGCATCCCGCATCTCCCGTCGGAGCTCGTTGATTTCGTCACGCAGACGCGCCGCGTACTCGAACTTGAGATCCGCCGCAGCCTCGTGCATCTCTTCTTCGAGTGTTTGGATCAGACGCGACAATTCCTGTTGGGGCAGGGTCTTCAGCTCCTTCTGCACCTTGTCGCGTTCACGTTGACGACGTCGATCCTTCCCCGGAACTGGCGCCGAACCGTCACCATCGGGACGCAGCATCGACAGGATGTCACCAACCGCCTTGCGGATGGTCTGGGGGTTGATGCCGTGTTCCAGATTGAAGGCGATCTGCAGTTGGCGACGTCGATTGGTCTCGGAGATCGCCCGTTCCATGGACGGCGTGACCAGATCGGCGTACATGATGACTTGTCCGTCCACGTTGCGGGCGGCCCGCCCGATCATCTGGATGAGCGAGGTCTCACTCCGCAAGAAGCCTTCCTTGTCGGCATCGAGAATGGCAACGAGGCTCACTTCGGGTAGGTCCAGACCCTCTCTCAGCAGGTTGATTCCGACCAGCACGTCGAACTCGCCGAGACGCAGGGCCCGCAGGATCTCGATGCGCTGAATGGTGTCGATATTGCTGTGCAGATACCGGACGCGCAGACCCTGTTCCAAGAGGTAGTCGGTGAGATCCTCGGCCATCTTCTTGGTGAGCGTGGTCACCAGAACCCGATCCCCCATGGTCACCCTGGTACGTACCTGTTCCATCAAGTCGTCGATCTGGCCCTTGGTGGGTTTGATGATCACCTCGGGGTCCACGAGTCCGGTGGGTCGCACGATCTGCTCCACCACCCGATTCGAAACCTCCAGCTCGTATGGACCGGGGGTCGCCGAGAGAAAGACGCATTGGTGCACGCGCTCCATCACCTCGTCGAAGGTCAGGGGCCGGTTGTCCCGGGCACTCGGCAGTCGGAAACCGTGTTCCACCAAGGTGTCCTTGCGACTGCGGTCGCCGGCGAATTGACCGTGCAACTGCGGGACCGCCACGTGACTCTCATCGACCACCAAGAGATAGTCGTCCGGGAAATAGTCCAAGAGCGTGAACGGCGGCTCTCCAGGTTGACGACCATCGATGTGCATCGAATAGTTCTCGATGCCGTTGCAGTAACCGACTTCTTGCATCATTTCCAAGTCGTACTGGGTACGCATCCGCAATCGCTGGGCCTCCAGCAGCTTTCCTTCCGCCTCGAAGTACGCCAACCTTTCCTGCAGTTCCGCTTCGATTCCCAACATTGCGCGGCGCATACGTTCCTGACCGGCCACGTAGTGAGTGGCCGGGAACACCACGGTCGAGGTCAGTTCACGCAAGGTCTCACCCGTCAACGGATCGATCATCGTCAGTCGTTCGACCGTGTCCCCGAACATCTCCACCCGCAGGACCGACTCCTCGTATGCCGGATGGATA
>JBMTPW010000259.1:0-3117 GCA_049444115.1 Ilumatobacteraceae bacterium
GCGCAGGACCGCCATGCGACGCTTTTCGGTCAGATCCCGAAGAGCCCTGGCATTCGGCACGTCGAGCACATGGTCCGGAGTAGGAAGATCGTCGACGTCCCAGCACCGAGTGCCGAGGACGTACTGCGAGGCCGTTGGCTCGGGCACACCCCGGCCGTCGGCCAGGCGTCGGAGGAGCCAATGGCCGGCGAGCACGGAGCCGAGCAGGATGGCGGCCATCAACCCAGCGGATGGTGACAGCAGGATTCCAGCGGAGAAGAGCAGGATCAGGCTGATGAAGGACAGCACACCCGACAAGCAGGCGACGACGAAGACCAAGACCTGCTCGACGGGGCGGCCCGAGAGCCGCGGGCCGCGTCGACCCTCTGCGACTGCTGCCGCCAGGAGCGGGTGGGGACGACTCCGTCGACGGACGAGATTCAGCAGGATGACGACGCCGCTGACCAAGGCGCCGAAGTAGAGAGGGTGTTTGCGCAACCACTCGAGCGCATGACCGACGTCGGGAATCATGAACCAGTACTTGCCGAGGATGCCGTCATTGGGCACTTTCCATGCGTCGGGACGGTCATTGTTGTCCCCCTGCGTGATCCAGCCGTCGGTGGCGTTTCCATCGATGATGCGGTGGATGACCGCCTTGTTGGTGTCGATCGGGTAGACGATCAGGTCCCCGATACGGTACGAATCCTGCTGTCGCGTGAGGACGAGATCACCGTCGTAGAGAGCCGGTTGCATGCTTGCGCCTTGGACGATCGTGAAAGTGGTGCCGCCGCCGAGCCCGACCGGGGCGAAGAAGACGAACCACCCGGCGATGACCGAGCACCAGACCCCCAGTCGGACGACCCACAGTGCTCGCCGCACGCGAACAGTGCCCCGGCTCGGCCGGGGCACTGCATCGACGTGATCAGCGGTCATCGGGCCACCAAGCCTCGAACTCAGAGTACGAGGGCCATGTCGCCGATCGTCAGCCTGACGCCCCAGCCACCCGCGACGAGCGGCGTCACCGGATTACCGAGGGGGTCCAAGAGTTGCGTGAACACCACCTCACCCGCAGCGTCGGTGGTCCCAAGCGCCTCGGCCACGAGCTGGCCCACACCGACAGCATCGTCGTACAGCATGATGCTCACCGGTGCATTGGCGCAATACTGCAACGTGACGTCAGGGTTATCTGGTGTCGTCCTGGAGACCGTCGCACCGACCACAGCTCCGCTGCCGTCGCTCGCGAAGGTCCAGGTGACGTCGTACAGCCCATTGCACAGGGACTCCTGGATGAGGAACGTGTCGGAGCTGACTCCCCGCACGTCTTCCACGGACCCGATGACGATCCCGGTGCCGATCGCCGACGCTGCGGTCATCCCGAAGGCAACGGCGGCGACGACGATTGAGACCCCAGCCCGTCTCATATGCCAAGCAGGCTCGGATCGCCGATCGTCAGCCTGACGCCCCAGCCGCCCTCGATGGTCGGAAACACCGGCGTGGCGCCGTCAATGGGCGAATACAGGTTGCTGAATACGGCATCTCCTTCTGTGTCCGTGTAGTCGTAGCCGATGGCGACGAGGGTTCCGACTCCGACAGCGCCGTCATAGATTTCGATTTTGGCCGGCGCTCCGGCGCAGAACGGAAGGGTGGGATCCGGAGCCGCCGGTGCCGTCCGGGTGGCGGTGGCGCCATCGATGCTTCCGTCACCGAGGATGTTTTCAGCCCAGGTGATGTCGTAGGTGCCGTCGCAGAGCGACTCGGCGACCGTCACCGTGTCCGAGGTGACGCCGCGCACGTCCTCGACCGAGTTCAGGACGATGCCGGTGCCGATGGCGGAGGCGGCAGTAAGGGCGAAGGCAATGCTGCCCCCGACGATGCCGAAGGTAGTTCGACGCATGGTTCTCTCCTTGTAGTGATGGCCGCAGATAGCGACCTTTGTTGAGAGCGAGCACGGTACGAGCAGTCGCTTCCGAGTGAACCTGAATCGTGGTCATTGCATGGTTGTTGCGTGGTCATTGTCGCGGTGGCGGCCGTCCAGCGAAATTGCCCAGTAAGTCAGGGATGAATGACCACTTGGGTAAACACTCTCGAGTTTGGAACCATTCTTGGGTAGAGGACCTGGCCAAAGATCAAACTGAACGGCCATACTGAATCTCCGCTATGGAGTTGGATCGGTGGCTCCTCGAGGGCCACAGGAACGAGGACGAGGTTGCGCGGCTCTTGCTGGCTGTCGGCCTGAATGGCGGTGATCACAGCGCCTCCGGTATCGCGCGCTTTGCCGGCATCCACGTCGCCGAGGCCCAGGATGCGCTGGAGCGTTGTCGTCGATTGGGCACCATCGAGGCCGACGGTTCAATGGACGAGCGTCTCCGGGTCGAACTGATCTCCCTACTTCCCCTGGATGTGCGTGCCGAGATTCACGCAACCGCGGCCCGTCACTGGATGGCGGCTGGCCCCCACTACTTGACGCGAGCCATCGAGCATGCCCGAGCCGCCGGGACGCTGGTTCCATTGGAGGAGATCGTGGAAATGGCCGACCGCGGCGGCCGGATGAGCCTTTCGCTCGGCGACTACCGTGCGGCGGCCGAACTCCTCCAGGTGGCCGTCGATCTGGACTCGTCGACCGAGGCGCGCCTGATCGGAGAGCGGCTCTGCGACCTGGCAGCAGCACTCGACGGCATGGGGAATGTAGCCGAGGCTCGGCGACAGCTGGCACGCGCAGCGATCCTCGGTGAAGCGGCCGGTGACTCGACCCTGGTGGCGCGGTGCGCCGTGGCATTCGCTCTGCCTGTCGACTGGTGGGCAGGTGATCAGACTGCCGCAGGGCTGTTGGCTCGCGCCGAGGGAATGCCCCTCGACGAACCGACGTCCATCATGGTCCAAGCGGCCCGTGCGCTGGTCGAAATCCGTATTCCCTTGTCGCCCGAGGAGGGTCACCAGATCGCCTGGATCACCCGACCTGCTGTGGCACATTCGTTGGCCGATGATGCACTCGAACGCGCACCGTCGCATGGTCCGGTTGTCCACGGCCTCGCCCTCCTGGCCTGGCGGACGACGCATCGCTCTCCCGCGGTCCTGGCCAAACGCCGGGAGGTGTCCCAGCAAGCGTTGCAGCACGCGCAGATGTTGCGCCAGCCCACG
>JBMTPW010000260.1:0-3074 GCA_049444115.1 Ilumatobacteraceae bacterium
CCGGCGCGTGGTGGACGATCCGGAAAGTCTGATCCGGCAGACCACTCCCGATGAATTGGACGAACTGATTGTCGAGGGTGTGATCGCTGGAGGCATGATCCCGAAAGTACAGAGCTGCGTCCAGGCGGTGCGGCGCGGCGTTCGGCGAGGGCACATTCTCGATGGCCGGATTCCGCACGTGCTGCTCCTGGAACTCTTCAGTGACGCCGGTGTGGGAACCATGGTGGAAGAACGCAGAGGTACGAGATGACGACCGCCGCAGGATCTCACGGGTTCGATACCGGGGAACATCGCTACTGCCCGTTCATGCCGGTCTTTGCGCCCCCGTCGGTGATGTTCGAGCGGGGTCGTGGGACCGAGCTCTGGGACAGCGAGGGCCGACGGTATCTCGATTTTCTGGCGGGAATCGCCGTCGTGTCCTTGGGTCACTCGCATCCGGCGGTGACGGCAGCGTTACGGAGACAAAGCGAGACATTGCTCCACGTCAGCAACTTCTTTGCCAATCCCGTGGCGACGAGAGCCGCAGCAGCGATCAACGCGCTGGTGTTCGAAACCACCGGAGTCGAAGGACAGACCTTCCTGTGCAATAGCGGTGCCGAGGCGAACGAGGCCGCTCTCAAATTGGCGCGCAAGTTCGGAGGTCGGGGCCGGCACACGGTGGTGAGTGCGCTCGGGAGCTTCCACGGTCGGACATTGGCCACTCTCGCCGCCACCGGTCAGCCCGCCAAACATGAACCGTTCGCGCCGATGCCCGAGGGCTTCCGCCACGTTCCCTATGGAGATGCCGCGGCCTTGGCCGCAGCAGTCGACGACTCGGTGGCGGCCGTTCTCATCGAAACGGTGCAGGGAGAAGGCGGCGTGATTCCCGCGGATCGCCACTATCTGCAAGCGGTCAGATCGTTGTGTGACGAACGCGGCGCCTTGATGATGGTGGACGAGGTGCAGACCGGTCTCGGCAGAACCGGTGCCTGGTTCGGCTTCCAACATGGGGATGTCGTTCCCGATGTGGTCACCATGGCCAAGGCTCTGGGCAATGGCTTTCCGGTGGGAGCCTGTTGGGCCAAGCGGAGCGTGGCTGAGGTGTTCGTGCCCGGCGACCATGGATCCACCTACAGTGGAACCGCCTTGGCCGGCGCGGTGGTGGAGACGGTCCTCGAGGAATTGCGTCGCATCGATGCTCCCCACCTGGCTCGCACACGCGGTGTGCGGTTGCGGAACTCGCTGGAGTCCCTCGATGGCGTTCGCGAGGTACGGGGACAGGGTTTGCTCCTGGCCGCCGATCTCGGTCCGGGAAGAGATGCGAAGGCGGTCAACGGTGAGTTGTTGAATCGGGGCTTGGTGGCCAATGCGGTGAATGCCACATCGCTCCGTTTCGCACCACCCCTGACGGTGTCGGAGTCCGAGATCGACGAGGCCGTGGGGATCGTCGCCGCGGTCTTGGCCGACGGAGTGGGACGATCATGAAACACGGAGTCTCGCAACGAATCGAAGGTGGACGTCACCTTGGCCACATCACCGATCTGTCGTCGACGGAGATCCGATACCTCGTGGATCTGGCGCGGCTCGAACCGTCGTTGCTGGGAAGACCACTGCAGGACCGTGGTGTGGCATTGATCTTCGAAAAACCCTCCAATCGCACGCGGCAAAGCATGGAAGTGGCCGTGGCGCAGTTGGGTGGGCATCCCGTTTACACCCGGGGTGAGGAGATCGGGTTCGATGTGCGCGAACCGGTCGAAGATGTGGCCCGCATCATGTCGGGCTATCACGCCATCATTGCGGCTCGGGTTTTTTCGCACCAGATCATCGACCGGTTGGCCGATGCCAGCAGCGTCCCGGTGATCAACATGCTCTCGGACGTCTCTCATCCGTTGCAGGCATTGGCCGATGCCAAGACGATGATCGAGGAGTTCGGCGCGATCGACGGGATGACCGTGGCTTATGTCGGCGATTACAACAACGTGGCGCGAAGCCTGACGGAGATCTGCCTGGTCCTCGGGGCGAATGTCCGGATCGCGACTCCGAAGGGTTTCGGGGCGTCGTCAGCGGAGATCCGGCGTCTCGCAGGTCTCGGCACCGGAACCGTGTCGCAGACCGATTCACCCGAAGATGCCGTACGGGGCGCCATGGCCGTCCATACCGATACCTGGGTGTCCATGGGGCAGGAGTCCGAGAAAGAGGAACGCCTGGCAGTTTTCGGTCGTTACTCGGTGACCGCCAAGCTCTTCGAATTGGCAGCCGAAGGTTCGATCTTCATGCACTGCCTTCCGGCATATCGTGGTCTCGAGGTGGAAGCAGCGGTCATCGATGGCCCGGCGAGTCGCGTCATCGAGCAGGGACACAACCGTTTGCACACCGCCCGCGCCTCCCTGGCATTCCTGGTCCACGGTGTGCAGCCACTTCCGGAACGGAGTGAGTCATGAGCACCAAAGCCCAACGTCAGCAATTGATCGTGGCATTGATCGAACAACATTCGGTGAGCAACCAACCGCAACTCGTGGACTTGTTGGCCGCGAACGGGATCACTGCCACCCAAGCCACGGTCTCGCGAGACCTCGAGGACCTCGGCGCAGTGAAGGTGCGAGTTCCAGGTGGCGAATCGGTGTACGCCATTCCCGAGTTCGCTCCAGCTCGGGTGGCTCCGGAAGATCAACTGCGTCGCGTGATGGGGGAGTGGGTGGCCGAGGTCCGCCAGAGTGGGCCCATGGTGGTGGTGCGGACTCCTCCCGGATGCGCCCATGTGGTGGCCTCGGCTCTCGATCGAAGTCAATTGAGCGGACTCATCGGAACCGTGGCTGGGGACGACACCATCTTCTGTGTGGCCGAGGAGGTGCTCGGCGGAGCGGCTCTGGCCGATGTGCTCCGAGATCTGGCGGGTATCTCCCGGGTGTCGAGATGAACGCCGAGGGTCGGACCTTGTGGCATGGGCGCTTCGCCGGCGGTCCCGCCGAAGAACTCATGGCCTACACGGCGAGTTTGCCTTTCGATCGTCGGTTGTGGCGTGAGGACATCGCCTGTTCCCGAGCGCACGTCGTCGGTTTGGCCAAAGTCGGAATTCTCACGACCGAGGAGTCCGC
>JBMTPW010000261.1:0-3048 GCA_049444115.1 Ilumatobacteraceae bacterium
CAATCACAACGGCGGACAGGCCAGCAGCATGTTCAGTCGTCTTCCGGTGTGGGCTCCATCCCCGGTGGCCGACCCGCTCTTTCGCGAAGTGCCCAAGGCAGTGACGCGAGCCGACATCGACGAGATCATCGCCGGCTACGCCCTGGTGGCAGAGCATTGTGCCGAAGGTGGTTTCGACGGCATCGAATTGAAGTGCAGTCACTCCTCCATCGTGCGCGGGTTCCTCTCACCGGCCACCAACCGCCGCACGGACGACTACGGAGGTTCGCTGGTCAACCGGGCCCGTCTCCTGATCGACATCGTGGCGGCAGTCCGCAACGTGATCGGCAATCGACTGGCTCTCGGAGTCCGTCTGTGCGGGGACGAATTCATCGACGGTGGGACCACCATCGACGAGGCCGTCGAAGTGGCCACATTGGTGGAGGCCACCGGAAACGTCGACTACATCAACACCTCCATCGGTGTGGCCACGGCCAGCCTGTTCATGATCGAGGCGAGCATGCACATCCCTCCCGGATATGCGATGTTCATTCCGAGCGCCATTCGCAAAGCCGTCGACCTTCCCGTCGTCGGCGTCGGACGCTTCAAGGATCCACTGCAAGCCGAGCGAGCCCTCGCCGAAGGTCACTGCGATCTCGTGGGTGTGGTACGTGGCCAGATCGCCGATCCGGATTTCGCCGCCAAGGCCCGCGCCGGGGCCACCGATGAGATCCGACTTTGTTTGAGCTGCAACCAGGAATGCGTCGGCCGGATGGGACTGAATCGCTGGTTGGGTTGCATCGAGAACCCCCGAACCGGTCGGGAATACGAATGGCTCCGAACCAATCACGTAGCCCTCGGTACCAAGCCGAAGAAGGTTCTCGTGGCCGGCGCCGGTCCGGCCGGTCTGCAGGCAGCCATCGCCGCGGCTCGACGAGGTCATCGGGTCAGTGTGTACGAAAAGGAACCTGCCGCCGGCGGACAGGTGCGCATCGCCGCCAGCGTTCCCAATCGTGCCGAATTCGGCGACATGATCCGCAATCAGCTGACCGAATGTCGACGTCTCGGGGTGGAGATCCACTACGGAACCGGAGTGTGGCCCGGTCTGATCGACGAGGTCCGGCCCGACCACGTCATCGTGGCCACTGGTGCCGAGCCCTCTCGTCCGTGGTGGGTGCCGGATCCGGAATCCGACGACAGCGTCAACCGGGTCTGCGATGTACGCGCCATCCTCGATGGATCGGCGCCTTTGGGTGGACCCCGCCCCGGAGAATCAGTCGTCATCGTCGACGAGATCGGATTCCATCACGCCACGTCCACAGCAGAAGTGCTCGCCGATCGCGGCTGTCAGGTGGAGATCGTGACCCCCGGAATGGTGGTCGGTCAGGACTTGGGCATCACTCTCGACATGGAGAACTGGTGGATCCGGGCCGGGGACAAGGGCATCGTCCAGAGCACCGACCTGGTGCCGATGGGCTTCACCCATGGGGAGCTCACCCTGCTCCATCACCCGACCGGGGTGAATCACATACGTCGTGCCGACTGGGTGGTCTTGGCCGTTCCGCCCCAGCCCGTCGAATGGTTGTACAACGAACTCAAAGCCTCCGGTGTGAGCGTGGAACGAGTCGGTGACTGTGTGGCCCCGCGTCGCGCACATGCTGCGGTCGTGGAAGGCGAACGGGCTGGTTCTTCGATCTGAGGCGCCCCCAGCCACCACCACCGACTGACTAAAGTCGCCTCGTGCATGCGGCCTGGGGAGTGATCGGAGACCTCACCGAATGGCTGAAGGACATTTCCGGGAATTGGTGGTTCCTGGGCGTCGTCCTCCTCATCGCCCTCTTGGATTCGGTCGTGCCAGTGGTGCCGAGCGAGACCACCGTGATCATCGGTGGTGTCGCTGCCAGCGCCGCCGGTGACGGACCGTTCCCCGTCTACTTGGTGATCCTGGCCGGAGCGATCGGTGCTTTCATCGGCGACAACATCTCCTACGAACTGGGTCACCGTGCGAGCCATCTCGTGCAACGCCGAGCCTCGAGAAAGGAATCCACGGCCCGCAAACTGAAATGGGCCGCCGACCAGATCGAGGAACGGGGTGGACTGTTGCTGATCACGGCCCGGTTCATTCCCGGAGGCCGGACCCTCCTCACGCTTTCGTGCGGCTTCACCCACCAGTCACATCGTTGGTTCGCCGGCTGGGTGGCCCTGGCGGTGTCCATCTGGGCAACCTACGCCGCCGTCCTCGGGTACACCTTCGGATCGCAATTCGAGGACGACCACACCTTGGCGTTCCTACTGGCCTTCGCCGCGGCCCTCACCATCCCCGTGGTCATCGAAGTCATCCGCTACGCCCGCAAACGCCTGACCACCAAGGCACTCGAAAGGACCGCGGTCTGAATCAGCGCGATCGGTAGGTGCCGCCCCCCGAGGCGCTGGCGTCCTTGTTGAGTCGCTTGGACAAGTGCATTCCCTCCAGCACGAATTCGATGGCCGCAGCCACGCTGGCCACCGAGTCGTCGCCGGCCACAAGGGTGTCCACGATGGGCTTCAGAGCTGGAATGGCATCGATGAGCTGCGCCTGTTCGATGGAGGGCACGTCCTCGCCGGTATGGACGACCGTTCCTTCCTCGAAGGCGGTCAACACCTCGCGCGTCAGTTCTGGGCTGACCACGTCGCGGAAAACCGTCAGCACGGCGCCTTTCACCAACTCGCGCAGCACATGACCCTCGCGACCTTCTTCGAGAGCTTCGATCTCGATCTTGCCACCGGTCGAGGATGCAAAAGCTTCCAAGTCGCAGATCCTCGGCACCACGGCGGTCTCGCCGAGACGGAGTCCCCGACGGAGTGCATTGGCGCACATGACTTCGTAATTGCTCACGCTCAATCGCACACTCACACCGCTGCGCTGATTCACCTGTGAACTGCTGCGGGCCAGCTGACTGAAAGTTGCCACGATCAATTCCATGTAGCCCGGAACACTGACCGTCACGTCACCGACACTCGGAGGACGGGCCTCTTGGCGAATGATCTGCACCTCGGTCACCGCATCGAGGGGGTAGTGCGTGCGGATCT
>JBMTPW010000262.1:0-2988 GCA_049444115.1 Ilumatobacteraceae bacterium
AGTCGCGATGCACGGATTGGTGAGAATTGGGACCATTCACAGAATCTGATTCCCTTGGTGATGAAAGCAGCTCTCGGTCATCTACCCGTCCTCCAGATCTTCGGAGACGACTATCCCACTCCCGACGGCACGTGCATTCGCGACTACGTGCACGTGGAGGATCTGGCTGCCGCCCATCGGCTGGCTCTCGAGCACATGCGGACCAAGCCCTCTGGTTCGGAGATCACCTTGAATGTGGGTACCGGGACCGGGACCAGCGTGCTCGAAGTCATCGCAGCGACCGAGCGGATCACTGGGCGGCGTGTTCCCTACGAGGTGGTCGCCCGGCGGGTCGGTGACCCAGCGGTGACCTACGCCGATCCTCGGCGCATTCGAACGATTCTCGGTTGGGCCGCAGAGCTCGACATCGACGACATCCTCGACTCGGCCTGGCGGTGGCATGCCCGCTGATCGAAGCGCCGACGTCACCGGGGGCATGAAGGTTCGAATCAGATCGTGTAGGTGACCACCACCGGCGCATGGTCCGACCATCGCTCGGCATAGGACGGGGCGCGGTCGATACGCCCCGTCGTGGCGCGGGCCGCCAACTCGGGAGTGGCGATGTGGTAGTCGATGCGCCACCCTGCGTCGTTGTCGAAAGCCTTGCCACGCCATGACCACCACGAATACGGACCTGGTCCGGATCCGGCCAGGCGACGACCGACGTCGACCCACCCGAGGTCGTCGAACAGTTCGTCGAACCACGTCCGCTCCTCGGGAAGGAATCCAGCGCTCTTCAGGTTCCCCTTCCAGTTCTTCAAATCAACCTCGCGGTGGGCCACGTTCAGGTCGCCGGTGAGCAGAACGTGCCGACCCGATTCCCGCAGCGACTCGAGCCGTTTGCGAGCCTCGGCCAGGAACGCGAGCTTCTCTCGCATCCGTTCAGGTGATTCGGCATCCCCGGTGTGCACATAGGCCGAGACGATCGTCAGAACCCCACTCTTGGTTCGAAGATCGGCTTGCACCCAACGGCCCGAGAAGTCATGGGTTCGGTGATCCCGACCGATTTCGGTGGCGACGAGGGGCTTGCGACTGGCGATGGCCACGCCGGCCCGGCCCTTGTGCACACTCTCGGCGTGGGCGATGTGCCATCCCTCACCCATGAGCTCCGGCACCAGAACATCGGGGGCTCGGACCTCCTGCATGGTGATCACATCGGGTTGTCGCTCGGCGATCCAATCGTGCATGCCGTTCTTCACGGCGGCTCGTAGACCGTTCACGTTCACACTGGCAATGGTCAGACTCACTCGACGATCGTCTCACACGGTCGTGCTGGGGAGGTGAATCTCGGACCTGTTTGCCTGGTGAGAGCGATGAGATCGCTCATCGCCCCGGTGCCGTGGGAATGCGGCCTCGTACGTGGCAGTCTGGCCCGAGCCATCGCCAGAAGGGATCGACCGATGTCACAAATTCTGAACCCCGATCGACTTCTCCTCAGCGGGCCGCGAGTGCGCCGCAAGGAACTGGGAACCCTGTTCCGGGTGATGCGCGAAATGCTCGGGGGATTCCGCCGTCTGCACTTCGTCGGACCGTGTGTGACCGTCTTCGGCTCGGCCCGGGTGACCGAGGATGACGCCGACTATCAGTTGGCGCGCAATGTTGGCGCAGCCATGAGTCGTCTGGGTTTTTCGGTCATGACCGGAGGAGGACCGGGCATCATGGAGGCCGCCAACCGCGGCGCCCGGGAGTCCGGGGGCCAGAGCATCGGATGCAACATCGAGTTGCCGCATGAGCAGAAGCCCAATGACTTCCTCGACATTCGTATCGATTTTCGCTATTTCTTCGTCCGCAAACTGATGATGGTCAAGTATTCCTACGCCTTCATCGTCATGCCGGGAGGGTTCGGCACGGTGGACGAACTGTTCGAGGCCCTGACTCTCATTCAGACTGCCAAGATCAGCGATTTCCCGGTGGTTCTGATGGGGAACGAATACTGGGAGCCTCTGCACCGACAGTTGGATTCCATGGTGGAATCAGGATTGATCGATGCCGGCGACCTCGATCTCCTCTGTGTCACCGATGACATCGATGTCGCCGTGGCGCACGTCGAAACTCGCGCTATTGCGAAGTTCCAACTGCATCCGAGACTGCGTCCGCTGCGCCTGCTCGGCGAAGCCGAGCCTGGCCGGTGAGGTGATCGATCGGACCGATCCGATCGATCACCCTTGCACTCGGTCGTCAGCGGGTTGCTGGCAGGGCGAGAACGGGAGCGATGAAGCCGATCGGCTCTTCTCCGTGCCCTTCATCGCATTCGTCGTATCCAGCGAGAAGCGCGAGAGGGCAGGGGTCGCCGTGACCGTCGCAATCGCTTTCGCTCGAACTCGAACAACCGGAGTGGTCGTCGGAGTCTTCCGATCCTTTGGCATGGGCCGATGGCACGACTGCGGCTACCAGCAGACCCGTCACGAGCACTCCGCGACTCAGGATCTTCTTCATATGAATCATTTCCTCCTGGAACAGCGACCCCCAATGGGTCCCTGACTGAGGAGACTTTATGGCCCGGACAGGACAATTGTCCGGCTTTTCAGGGTAAGCATTCGGCCAATGGCGATCGATGAGAGCCGATAACGGTCAATGGCAGTGACGGTAGAATTTGCGCTCGATGCCGTTAACAACGTTACGTGCGCGATCGGGTGGCGCATCGGAAACCCGTCGCTTGGCGGCAGAGGTGGCGCATCTCTGCCGCCCTGGGGACGTCATCGTGTTGACGGGAGAAATGGGCAGTGGGAAGACGGTCTTCGTCCAAGGCTTCGGCCGTGCCCTTGGCGTGAACGAACCGATCACCAGCCCCACTTTCTCGTTGATGAACTCCTACGACACCGGTCGTGTCCCTCTGCACCATGCCGACCTCTATCGGCTGGATCTGCTGAGCGAAGTCGTGGATCTGGCCCTCGGTGAGTTGGCCGACGGTGGCGGCATTGTGCTGGTGGAGTGGGGGGAAGCTGCTGT
>JBMTPW010000263.1:0-3022 GCA_049444115.1 Ilumatobacteraceae bacterium
CTACGACGACCAGTCCATCCCGTACGCCGATACCGGCAAGAGCCTCGTCTGGTTGCATCGCAAAGTGCCCGACATCGCCTGGGAGACCCGCAAGGTCATGGCGACCGCCGACGGCTGGGTGTGGCAAGCCGCCATCACCGGTACGGCACCCGGAGGGCCGTTGCGCGCCCAGACCTGCATGATCGCCACCTTGAACGACGCTGGTCTCGTGATCCAGCTCGACGAATACATCGATCCCGTGCAGATGAGCCCGGTACGGGCGAAGGACTCTCACTAGCCTGACGCCATGACTTCAGGAACTGCGAAGACGACATCCAGTGGCATGGTCGATGGCCGCGTCTGCATCGTGACCGGTGCCGGCCGTGGTATCGGCCGAGAATACGCACTGATGCTGGCCGCTCATGGTGGTGCCGTGGTCGTGAACGATCTCGGCGCCGCTCGTGACGGGGTCGGAGGTGATCAGGGTCCGGCACACGACGTGGTGAACGAGATCGTCGCTGCCGGTGGACGGGCCGTGGCCAACACCGATGACATCAGTTCCTGGGCCGGCGCGAAGAACATCGTCGGACAGGCCATCGACACCTTCGGCGGTCTCGATGTGGTCGTCAACAATGCCGGCATCCTGCGCGACCGCATGCTCTTTTCCATGAGCGAGCAGGAATGGGATGCCGTCATCACCGTGCACTTGAAAGGCACCTTTGGAACCAGTCGCTTCGCCGCCGAGTACTGGCGCAATCGCTCCAAGGACGGCCAGACCAACGACGCCCGCATCATCAACACCTCGTCGGTGGCCGGCCTCTACGCCAATCCGGGTCAGGTGAACTACGGGGCGGCCAAGGCCGGTATCGCTGCCTTCACGCAGATCGCAGCTCAGGAGTTGGTGCGCTACGGCGTCACCGTGAACGCCATCGCTCCAGGAGCACTCACCCGTCTCACCGAGGATCTGGCTCTTCCCGATGAGATGCTGGCCAAGTTCGATCCGCGCTGGGTGGCCCCCATCGTGACCTGGTTGGCCTCACCGCTCTCGCGCGATGTGACCGGGCAGGTCATCGAATCGAACGGCATGTTCCTGGCCATCGCCGAAGGCTGGCGACGCGGCCCCACCATCACCACGCCCCCAGCGGAACCCGAGGACGTGGATGCGGCGATCCGTCCCCTCCTCGCCGCCACTCGGCCGCGGACCACGATGGCCGACATCAACTGACTCGTGTCCATCCTGGTCATCTGCACCGGTAACGCGGCGCGTTCGGTGATGGCAGGCGCCGTTCTCGAGAACCGCCGACCGCACCTCGCGGTCGAAACTGCCGGCACTTTCACCGTCGATGGTCAACCCATCAGTTGGCGCACCCGTGAGGCTCTGTCCCGCATCGGTCTCGCCGCTCCCCACCATCGCAGCAAACAGATCGCCAGTGGGCAGGTGGAGCGCTCCGAGTTGATCATCGCTCTCGCCCCCGAGCACGCCGAATGGATACGTCGGACGCATCCCCTCGCCGCCGGACGAACCGCCACCTTGAAGCGACTGGTACGCAACCTCGGCCACGGTGGACCATTGCACGATCGCCTCGCGACCATGTCGCTCGCCGACGTCGATCTGGAGCCGTGGGAAGAGGTGGTCGATCCAGGGGGCAAGGAAGTGGAGGACTTCATCTCCTGTGCCGTCGAAGTGGCCGAACTCATCGACCAACTCGTGGAACGCCTGGACTGATTCGGCCCTCGGCCTCAGCTTTCGGCCGTCCCCACCACGCCGGCGGCAACCAAAGAAGCGATCTCCTCCTCGCTCCGACCGATCTCGCGCAGGATCTCGGCAGTGTGCTCTCCCAGTTTCGGAGCGACCCAACGGGGCGACCCGGGGGTGCCGTGAAAGTCGGCCGGCGAGGCGATCATCGTCGTCGTTCCGAATTCATCGGGAACTTCGATCAGGCCACCAGCGTGCGCCAGTTGTGGATCGTTGAGAATCTCTTCCGCCGAATTCACCGGAGCCCAGAACATGTCGGGTTCGGTCTCGAAGATGGCGGCCCATTCAGCCAAAGGTTTGGTGGCGAAGGCCTCATCGAGCAGGGCGATCAGCTCCTTGTGATTGATGGCTCGATGCAAGGCCGTGTCGAAGCGGGGATCCTCGATCCATTCGGGATGTCCGGCGACTCGGGCCAACGGCGGCCAATGCCGGTCGCCTTCCAATCCGACCACCCAGAACCACTTACCGTCGGCGGCACGGTAGTTGTTGACCGAGGGATTCATCATCGATTCCCGCTGCCCGATGGCCGGGTGCTGACCCCATCCGAGAACCATGTTGAGATCGAATCCCACGGTGTAGACGCCCTGGCGCAAGAGCGAAGTCGAGACCATCTGACCGCGACCATTGCGCTCGCGTTGGAACAGAGCCGCCGAAATGGCTCCGGCGAAGGTCACCCCGGTGGAGTGGTCGCCCATTCCACCCCGCTGAAAGGGCAAAGCTCCGCCATCAGGTGTCAGGAGATGGGCGATGCCCGATCGGGCCCAGAAAGCAGCGATGTCGTAGCCGGGTCGGTTGGCGTCGGGTCCCTCCAATCCGTACCCGGTGATCTGTCCGTAGATCAGCCGGGGATTGCGCGCCTGCACCGTGTCGTAATCGAGGCCGGCTCGCTTCAGAGCTTCGACGCGCACATTGGTCACGAAGACATCGGCGGAATCGAGGAGGGCGTAGGCCACCTCGAGACCCTCGGCCGAAGTGATGTCGACGGCGATACTGCGCTTGTTGCGGTTGTCCAGTTCGAACACCGGATTGTTGGGCATGTCCCCACCCAGCATGCGCTGAAAGGTGCGCGCCGGATCTCCAGTGAGGGGTTCGATCTTGATGACCTCGGCTCCCCAGTCACCGAGAACTCCAGCAGCTGCCGGACCGGCCACCCACACGCCGAGTTCGACGACCGAGACACCTGTGAGCGGACCGGACACGCAACCGACCCTAATCGGCGAGGCGCCGAGACGACCTTGGTGGAGGTGAGGGGAATTGAACCCCTGGCCTCTACATTGCGAACGTAGC
>JBMTPW010000264.1:0-3016 GCA_049444115.1 Ilumatobacteraceae bacterium
CCCCACGTCAAGGCGGCTGCGGCCGCGGCACAGGCACCGGTGCCGCAGGCCATGGTCAGCCCGGCGCCGCGCTCGTGCACGCGCATGGTCACCCCGTTGGTTTCCGGCCCGGGTTCGACGATTTCCAGATTGACGGTGGGGACCTTCTCCCCCAGCGTCCGCAGGTCCACGGCCTGCACGTCGTCGACTCCCACCACGGCATGGGGATTTCCGAGCGAAAGATGCCGGACCGGACGGTCTTCGTGGCATCCGAGTTCGGACCAATTGGCCGGAGGGTCGATCTCGGTGACCACTCCCATGTCCACGCGCAACATCATCGTCTGCGCATCCGAGCGAGTGTCGTACTCGACGACGTCCACGCGCCGCGTCCCCGCCGCCGTCTGCACATCGAAACCGCTCGTACCACGTTCACCCCGGGCAGCCAGGGCCTGAACCGCGGCCTGCACCAGACACCGAATACCGTTCCCGCTCATCTCGGCGGGACTCCCATCGGCGTTGAACAATTCCATGGTCAGATGCAGGCGATCACGGATCTCGAGCAAGAGCAATCCATCGGCTCCGATACCGATCCTTCGATCGCACCAGAGACGGGCGAATTCCGGCCACGTGGCGTCGGTGTCGATGTGCGCCTGGCCTTTGTCCAGCACCAGGAAGTCGTTTCCAAGGGCATGATGCTTGGAAAGGGTGTAAGCGGATGGGTTGTTCATCGACTCCGCCAGGCTAATCACTCGGTTCGCATTTCCTCGACGAGTCGCGGGAGAGCCTCGACGACCGGATCGGCTTCGATGGGAATCCAGTCGATGCGCGGATCGCGTCGGAACCAGCGTTCCTGGCGCACAGCGAATTGACGGGTTCGGCGAATGATGAGTGCTGTCGCCTCATCCAGGCTGGAGCGACCCGACAGGTGGTCGATGATTTCTTTGTAGCCGAGACCCTGACGTGCGGTCGGCGACATCCCGCGGTCCAGGAGTTCGCCGACCTCTGCGACCAACCCGGCGGCGATCATGGTCTCCACGCGGGCTTCCACGCGCTGCGCCAACACCTCGCGGGGCCACTGGAGCGCGAACTGGCGCACCGCCGTGGCCGGGAAGGTGTCGACCCCCGGTCCATAGGAGGAGAAGGGTTGGCCACTGCCGAGGGTGACTTCGAGAGCCCGGACGATGCGGCGCACATTGGTGGGTTCCATCCGCGATGCCGCCACCGGATCCAAGGCCGACAGGCGCGCGTGCAGGGATTGGGGACCGAGGGAACGCGCCTCTTCGGAGAGCGATTCTCGGATCTCGGGCCATTGGCCCGGAAACGTGAGCCGATCCACGATGGCGCGTACATAGAGACCGGTCCCACCCACCAGGACCGCCGTCGCCCCGCGGCCCCCGATGTCGTCCATGGCGACGCGATGGGCCGACTGGAACTGCGCCACGGTGAAGGAGTCGCTGGCGTCACCAGATCGATCAAATGATGGCGCACGGCACGTTGCTCGGAGAGCGACGGTTTGGCCGTACCGATGTTCATGCCGCGATAGACCTGCATCGCGTCCACGGACAGCAACTCGACTCTCCGCGATCGTCCGATATGCGATTCGGCCAAAGCCAACGCGACCGCAGATTTTCCGCTGGCCGTGGGGCCGAGGATGGCGAGGACGGGATCCGGGCTCAACGCGTCGCAATGGGCGTCACGATGCACCCACCGGAATGCGGATGCGATGGGCTGGTTCAGCGGTCTGCTCACGGAAGACGCCCCGAAGATGATGGGGTGCGGCCTCGGTGATCTCCACCAGACCGTAACCACCAGCGCGCAGAGGCTGCTCCACCGCGAAGTGCACCAACTTGTTCTGCCGAGTACGACCGGTGGTGATCGATGGGTCGCGCTTCGAGGGGCCTTCGATCAGCACTTCTTCCACACGGCCGATCCGCTCACGATGCTTCTGAAGTGCCGATCGCTCGACGACCACCCGCAATCGAGCGAAGCGCTCGGCGACCACGGCAGGATCGACGAAGAACTCCGTCATCGTGGCCGCCTCGGTTCCCTCTCGCGGCGAAAAGATGAACGTGTAGGCGTAGTCGTATTCGGCTGCCGCGGCGACTTCGAGAGTTGCGGCGAAGTCCTCTTCGGTCTCACCCGGGAATCCGACGATGATGTCCGTACTCACGGCCAGGTCACCGATCAAGGATCGCGCCTCGACCAACTTCTGCAGATATCGCTCGGCACTGTAGCCACGGTGCATGACCGCCAGCAGCCGATCACTGCCGGACTGGAGCGGGTAATGCAAGTGTTCGCAGACGGTTGGCGTTTCGGCCATGGCAGCGAAGGTCTCGGTCCGCATGTCCTTGGGATGGGGACTCGTGAATCGCACCCTCTTGATCCCGGGCATCGATCCGACGGCACGGAGAAGTTCGGAGAACATCGGACGCACCGACACCGCTTCGCCCGCCCGACGACGCTCCACTTGGATGTCCCGTCCGTAGCTGTTCACGTTCTGCCCGAGGAGGGTCACCTCCGACACTCCGGTTCCAGCAAGAGTGCGTACCTCGTCCACGATGTCATCGAAGGGGCGACTGATCTCGGCCCCGCGAACCGTCGGCACGATGCAGAAGGCGCAAGAGTTGTCGCAACCGATCTGGATGGTGACCCAGGCGTCGTAGGCGGTATCGCGCTTGACCGGGAGCGCTGACGGAAACATCGCATGGTCGTCGAGAACGGCCTGTTCCAGGATCTCGGTGATCGGGCCGTCGACCCGGGCTTGATTCACCAACTCCGCCGTTCGATGCACGTTGTGCGTCCCGAGCACCACGTCCACCCATGGTGCCTTGTGGCGGACCAGATCGCGATCCTTCTGCGCCAAGCACCCCGAAACAACGATCTGGCGACCGGGGCGGGCCTCCTTCCACTGCTTCAGGTATCCCAGATGCCCATAAAGCTTGTTGTCGGCATTCTCCCGGATACAGCAGGTATTGAGGACGAGGACATCGGCGTCGCCTTCGTCGGGCTCCACCCAGCGGGCCCCGGCGTCGAAGCC
>JBMTPW010000265.1:0-3012 GCA_049444115.1 Ilumatobacteraceae bacterium
GAACCGCCGTTCACACGACACTTCGTTGCGCTTCCGGCGGAGAACCGCCGTTCACGCAAATGCTCCGCTGGACGTGAGGCCGGCGGAGCATCGGGTTCGGTTGTTGCCGTGTGGTCCCCGGCCATGAACTCCCGGGCTCACACAGACTTCGATTTCTCACCCGGGCGAGCCCAGATGTACGAACCCCGAACGCTACCGGGGGCCTCTGCGGGCCCCCAACCTCCGACCAGGGGATTTGGCCCGTTCCGAAATCGGCGAGTCGGTACGACGGGAATCGTTGAAAACCCGCTGTAGGAAGTCCGGATCAGGGGAAACGCTTGGCCAACCAGTCCGCCACGTGCGCCAGGGCCTCCTGGCGGTGTCCCTCCAGATAATGAGGGGCACCTTTCATCTCCACGTAGGTCTTGTCCACCGCCCCGCCGGCGTCCACGATCTCCTTGGCCTGGTGGATCCGGATCTCGGTATCGGCAGTGGGATGGATCAGCAAGGTCGGGACCTGGACTTTTGGCATCGTGTCGGCCAACTTGGCGTGACTCGACAGCCCACTCCAGGTGGACAACCACCCCCTGGCAGTCATCGTCCGGGCCAACCCTCCCCGGCCGTAATTGGCGTCGAAGGGGTCCGGAAACGCGAACAAGCTACCCATCGGGCGCTCGTCGGGATCGATCGACAGATCCAGATACGCCGGATCGGCCAGGGTGCGGTAGATGACCATGTACTTGGTGAACACCGCCCGGCGGCGGACGTCTCGCCAGGCTCGGGCATCGGCTGAGGAGTCCAGGGCTCGTAACCGCCCGCCAGCCGCCCCCGATTCCTCCAGGCTGGTCCGAGCGATCGCGTCCAGCCGAGCCACCCGCTCCACCTGGGCCGCTCGGTATCGAGCCAGCCACTGGCGGTCGTATCTGCAGGGTTCCGGCCAGGGTCGCCAGCCATTGTCCGGGTTGTACATGTCCAGTTCCGGCACGGTGGAGAATGGATCGTTCTCGTCGGCCACACTCGGGTCGATCACCTGGAGCATGAAGACGCCTTCACCTGGATGAGCGGCCATCCCCACCCAGCCGTCCCCGATTCCACGCTCGGCGTGGCTGAGAGCCATGAGCGATCCGCCACCCGAGTTCCCCAGGAGGACCACGGCCTCGGCGCCCCGCCGCTTCATTTCTCGGTACACGGTCTCGACATCGATGGTGCACTGCTCGTGCAGACAATCGGTGTCGTTGTTCATGTATCGAGTGCCGAATCCGAGCACGGCGTACCCGGCGGCGGCCAGGAGCGGACAGGCGTAATGGACGCTGAAATCTCCACGGGGGTGGGACAGGATGACTGCCGTCTTCCACGGGCGGCCACCGGGAGGCGTCCAGAGAATGCCGCGCACCAGAGCGCCGTCCGGGCTGACCAGGCGGATCGATTCCCGGGGAATCTCCACACCCGGATCGTCTTCGGGCAGCGGCCAATAGTTCAGACCGAACGGACGTGACCCGCCCACGTGAGCATCGCGGAAGATGTCTGTCATCTCCGCACAGTAACCAGGAGGACTGGGCGGCTACTGAACCGGACGTTCGGCGAGGACGGCGGTGAGGTTCAGTCGCTTGTCGTCGCGCAGAACCTGGATTTCGATCGAATCCCCTGGCGACTTGTCGCGAATGGCGGCCACGAAGGCCGGCTGACCATCCACGGGACTGCCGTCGGCGGCGATGACCACGTCACCGGGACGCAATCCGGCGTCGTCGGCGGGCGATCCGGCAGTGACCTCGTTGATCAATGCACCACGGCCACCATCGGCACGACCCAGCAGCGACACTCCGAGGTATCCCTCCATCCGGGGCTCACCATTGGCGACGGCACGAAGTTCTTCGATGACCGGGATCACTTCGGACCCCGAAATGGCGAACCCGACGTTGTTGGCCGCAACGTCGAGAGAGCTCTGGAACACGGCCGTGTTGACGCCCACGACCTCACCACGGCTGTTGAGCAGAGGACCGCCGGAATTGCCCGAAGAAATGGCGGTATCGGTCTGGATGAGGCCGTCGAGCGCACCGTCCTCGCTCGAAATGGTGCGATTGAGAGCCGAGACGATGCCACGGGTCACCGTCGGCCCGCCGTCGAGATTGAGAGCGAAACCGACCGCCACCACTTCGTCGCCGATGGCGATGGCCGATGGATCGGCGAAGACCGCCGGCCGCAATCCCGTGCGATCGATGCGAAGGAGCGCCAAGTCGTTGCCCACGTCCATGGCCAGCACCGTGGCCGGCAAGGGATCGATGGCTCCCTGCAACAAGACCTTGACCTGGGTGGCACCGTCCACGACATGGGCGTTGGTCAGAATCTCACCGTCACTGGTGATGACGATCCCGGTTCCAGTACCCCGACCGGTGGACATTCCCTCTTCGAGGCTGGAGATGACCGTGACCACGCTCGGTCCCACGATTTCCACGACGCGCGCCACGTCGAGGGAAGGTTTGGCATCCGAGCTCGCCGGTGCGGTCACGATGGGTTCATCGGAACTACCCGGATTCCTGTCACTGCCAGAGGATTCGGTGGTCAGCCCGGTTTCGCGTTCGGTGGCCGGAGACGTGGACGAGGAGTCGGTTTGAGCGATCTGGGCACCGACGAATCCGCCGAGGACCGCCGAGATCGCCATGATCCCGGCAGCCAACCACCGGCGCGTCGAGCGGCTGGAACGCCGGGGGGTCTCCCCCGGCGCCAAAGGCGGCGGGAAATAATTCGTCACGCCTTCGTTCTACCGTGCCTTGACGATCACTTGTCGTCGGGCCCGGTGTGAAATCGGTAAGAGGACCGCACCCTCCACCACCCGCAGATCAGGCGTTCTGAACCTTGATTTCGACTTCGACACCGGCAGGCAGATCGATCCGCTGAAGGCTGTCGATGGTCTGCTGCTTCGGGTCGACGATGTCGATCAGCCGCTTGTGGATGCGCATCTCGAAGTGCTCTCGGGAGTCCTTGTCGATGTGCGGTCCACGGATGACCGTGTAGCGGTGTTTGTCGGTCGGCAAG
>JBMTPW010000266.1:0-2993 GCA_049444115.1 Ilumatobacteraceae bacterium
GTGTCGGCCGTGCCCTTCCATACCTGGGCGCCAGATACCTACGAAGGAGCCCCCACACCGGTGACGGCGTTCCTCTCGGTGGCCAGCAAGGCCGCCGGATTCGTCGCCTTGGTGACGCTCATCTTCGTGGGCTTCCCGCAGGCCGAGGACGTCTGGCAGCCCTTCTTGTGGGTGATGGCCGCGCTCACGATGACCGTCGGCAACTTGTTGGCGTTGCGTCAGACCAACATCGTGCGCATGTTGGCCTACTCCTCGATCAGTCAGGGCGGTTTCATTCTGATGCCGCTGGCGGTCGCCGGCACCGGCGATGCCGCAGGACCGGCTCTGCAGGCCGTGGTGGTCTATCTACTGGTGTACGCAGCCATGAACCTCGGCATGTTCGCCGTGGTCATCGCCACGGCGCGCACCACGCGCAGCGGCGAAATCAGCAGTTTCGGCGGTCTCTTCTCCTATGCGCCGGGACTCGGCGTGCTGATGACCATCTTCCTGGCGTCATTGGCCGGTATTCCGCCGCTCGGCGGTTGGATCGCCAAGTTCGCCGCCTTTCGCGCCGTCCTCGAGGCCGGTAATGGCTGGGCCTACGGGATCGCCGTGATCGGTGCCGTGAACTCGGTGATCGCCTTCGGTTATTACGGCAACGTCATGCGCGAAGTGTGGATGAAGCCGACACCGCACGGTGAATCGACTGCGGCTCGCACCCCGAGTTCATTGCTGGCAGCCATGGCCATCACCACCGCGGCCACCATCGTGCTCGGGGTTCTGCCAGGGACCGTCCTCCGTTTCGGTGATCTGGCCGATCTCACCGGCGCCTTCGGTGGCTGATCGATTCGGGGACATCCTCGGGTGAATGCCGCGGCGGAACTCGCGGCGCGCATCGTGGCTGCTGGAGGAGCGATTCGCTTCGACGAGTTCATGGACCTGGCTCTTTACGGAGATCACGGGTTCTACACCTCGGGCGTCGGTCGGGCCGGGCGACGCGGCGACTTCATCACCAGTCCCGAAGTGGGGCCTCTCTTCGGAGCGGTTCTGGCCCGCGCTCTCGATACCTGGTGGGAAGAACTGGGTGCCCCGGACGATTTCCATGTGTACGACGTCGGTGCCGGTCCGGGAACTCTGGCACGCACGGTTCTCGCCGCCGCTCCTCGATGTCTCGGCGGTGATCCGGGTCGGTACGTCGGAGTGGAGATCTCCGCCGCGCAGCGGACCATGCATCCCGATGGCATCACCTCGCTACCGGCGTTGCCCGGTGGCACTCTGTGCGGAGTCGTGCTGGCCAACGAACTGCTCGACAACGTGCCGTTCCGATTGCTGGTCAACGACGGCCACTGGCGCGAAGCCTGGGTTGCGGTCGAGGGAAGCTCTTTCACCGAAGTTCTGGTACCGATCGATGTCGATCTCGGAACGGTGATGCTTCCGGCGGTGCACGGAGCGCGGGTCCCGTGGCAGGACCGCGCAGTCACGTGGGTCGAGGATCTGCGCCGACGTCTCGACGGTCGATTGGTGCTCATCGACTACGCCGTGGCAACCACGGCCGAATTGGCGAATCGGCCCTGGCGGGAGTGGTTGCGAACGTATGCCGTCCATGGTCGTGGCGCGCACTATCTCCGCCAGGTGGGAGAACAGGACATCACCGCCGATGTCTGTCTCGATCAACTCGTGGCACGCGTCGGTGAGCCCGATGCCGTGCGCAGTCAGGTGCAGTTCCTGCAGCGCTGGGGGATCGAGGACCTGGTCGCCGAAGGACGGCGGATCTGGCAGGAAGAAGCCTCCCGTCCGGGTCTGCGTGCCATGACGATGCGGAGCCGCATCAGCGAAGCCGACGCCCTGTGCGATCCGCAGGGATTGGGCGGGTTCACCGTGGTGGAATACCACGGACTGGGCACCCGAGACCGAACCGGTTCGTCATCGTCCGAGGGTCGGCCATGAGGGTTTTCCGACGGGCCACTACAGTTCGCTCCGAAACGGTTCATTCGGCACCGGGGGTCGTCTCCCTACGGTGTCGGAGAGAGGGAGGCAACGGTGTCGAACGAGAACACACCTCAGGTGAACATCGACGATCTGCTGCTGGAGCGCCGCACGTTTCCTCCGTCGCGGGCCTTCCAGGATCAGTCGTTGGTAGCCGGCACGTTCCTCTACGACGAGGCGGCGCAAGACGATCAGGGCTTCTGGGCCCGGCAGGCCGCTGAACTCCTGCATTGGGATCAGGATTGGCACACCATCTGTGAATGGAACGTCCCCGAGGCCAAGTGGTTCCTGGGCGGTCGATTGAATGCGTCCTACAACTGCCTCGACCGGCACGTCCTCGCCGGCCGGGGCGACAAGGTGGCGATCCATTGGGAGGGTGAACCCGGAGACACCCGCACCATCACCTATGCCCAATTGCTGGACGAGGTGCAACGATTCTCGAACGTGCTGAAGGGGCTCGGCGTCGTGGCCGGGGACCGCGTCAACATCTATCTGCCGATGGTCCCCGAAGCCGTGGTGGCCATGTTGGCCTGTGCTCGTATCGGCGCCGCCCACAGTGTGGTCTTCGGCGGGTTCTCCTCGCAGGCCCTGGCCGACCGCATCAATGACGCGCATGCCAAGGTGCTGATCACCGCCGACGGCGGCCATCGACGTGGCGAAATCTTTCCGCTGAAGCCGGCCGCCGATGAAGCGTTGGCCTCGACGCCGACCATCGAACACGTCGTCGTGGTGCAACGGGGACGGAACACGGTGTCGATGCTGGACGGCCGGGACCATTGGTACCACGAACTCATGGCTGCAGCGGATCCGGTCTGTCCCGCCGAACCGATGGACAGCGAGCAACTGCTCTTCCTGCTCTACACCTCGGGCACCACCGGGAAGCCCAAGGGCATCATGCACACCACCGGCGGCTACATGACCCATGTCGCCTACACCCACAAGTACGTCTTCGATCTCCATCCCGACACCGACGTCTACTGGTGCACGGCGGATGTGGGGTGGGTGACCGGCCACAGCTACATCGTCTA
>JBMTPW010000267.1:0-2975 GCA_049444115.1 Ilumatobacteraceae bacterium
TCTGGCGGGCTTTTGCGACGTGGCGATGGTGATCGGCGCCGACACCACACCCAAAGGTTTCTTCGCGCCCGTTGGTGGTGAACGAAAGACCGATCCCGATTGGTTGCGCTTCCATCTGCTTGGCGCCACCAACCCGGTGTACTTCGCCATGTTCGCGCGCCGCCGCATGGACCTGTACGGGGCCACCTCGGAGGACTTCGCACAGGTGAAGGTGAAGAATTCGCGCCACGGTTTGAACAACCCGTATGCCCGATTCCGCAAGGAGAACGCGATCGAGGACGTGTTGAACAGCCCCATCGTCAGCGATCCGTTGCGCCTCCTCGACATCTGCGCCACGTCCGACGGTGCCGCGGCGATGATCGTCACCAGTCGGGCCTTCGCGGAGAAGAAGTTGGGTTCGTTGAAGGGTGTTCCTCGTATTCGTGCGGTGAGCACGGCCACACCCACGTATCCGCAAACCATTCTGGAGTTGCCCGATTTCGCCACCGACTCCTCTGCGGTCGTCGCACCGCCCGCCCGCGGATTCAAGGATTCGATCTGTTGGTCGGCGTACGAGGAAGCGGGAATGTCGCCGACCGACATGGACATGGCCGAGGTGTACGACCTCTCCACGGCGCTCGAGCTGGATTGGTACGAGCATCTTGGACTGTGCGCTCCCGGCGACGCCGAAGGATTGTTGCGATCCGGTGCCACCACCATCGGAGGTCGTGTGCCGGTGAACCCCAGTGGTGGGTTGTCGTGTTTCGGCGAGGCCATTCCCGCCCAAGCGATCGCCCAGGTGTGCGAGCTCACTTGGCAATTACGAGGCCAAGCAGACGGTCGCCAAGTGGAGGGCGCGAAGGCCGGCATCACCGCGAATCAGGGACTGTTCGGTAACGGTTCCTCCGTCATCGTTTCGATCTGACCGCAGAAATCACTCACAGATAGGGTTCCCCCATGACTTCATCCATCCCCGCCGCCTACATCATCGATGCCGTCCGCACCCCGGTTGGTCGCCGTGGAGGCGGTCTGTCGACCGTGCATCCCGCCGACCTCGGCGCCCACAGCATCAAGGCTCTCATGGATCGCACCGGCGTCGATCCGAACGCCATCGACGACGTCGTCTTCGGCAACGTGGATTCGGTCGGCCCGCAAGCCGGTTGCATCGCTCGCACATGTTGGTTGACGGCCGGGCTTCCCGAGCACGTTCCGGGAACCACCATCGATCGTCAGTGCGGATCCGCTCAGCAGTCGGTGCACTTCGCCGCGCAAGCGGTCATGAGCGGCACCATGGATCTGGTGGTCGCCGGTGGCGTGCAGAACATGAGCATGATTCCGATCTCATCGGCCATGACCGCCGGTCAGGCACTCGGATTCGAGGATCCCTTCACCGGCTCGCCGGGTTGGACCACCCGTTACGGAACCGGCGAGGTCAGTCAGTTCGTGGGCGCCGAGATGATGGTGGAGAAGTGGAATCTGTCCCGCGAGGAGATGGAGGAGTTCGCCGTCGAATCGCACCTGCGCGCCATCAAGGCCCGCGCCGAAGGTCGTTTCGAGGCCGAGATCGAACCGTTGAACGGAGTGCAGCACGACGAAGGTCCGCGCGAACCGAATTGGGAGAAGATTCGTTCATTGCCCACGCTCACTCCCGGTGGACGACTCACTGCGGCCTGTGCGAGTCAGATCTCCGATGGATCGGCCGCACTGCTGATCGCCAACGAAGCGGCGGTGAAGGCTCACGGGTTGAAGCCACGCGCACGCATTCACCATATGAGCGTGCTGGCCGACGACCCGATCATGATGTTGTCGGCACCGATTCCGGCCACGAAGCGCGCGCTGGCCAAGACGGGCATGAGCATCGACGACATCGACCTGGTGGAGATCAACGAGGCGTTCGCTCCCGTCGTGATGGCGTGGATGCGCGAGACCGGATTCGATCGCGCGAAGGTGAACGTGAACGGCGGAGCGATCGCGCTCGGTCATCCGCTCGGCGCCACGGGCGCGCGACTCATGACGACCTTGCTGCACGAACTCGAGCGCACCGGCGGCCGTTACGGTCTGCAGACGATGTGCGAGGGCGGCGGCATGGCGAACGCCACCATCATCGAGCGCCTCGGCTGAGCCCGGGCGCACGGCACCCCCGCCAGATCCCCGGCACGGTCACCCGCACCGGTCGACCCGATCCCGTCGCAGGGCCGTAGAGTTCCGTCATGCCCTCCTTCGGCACCATCGTGTGGTTCCTGTGCGGTGTGCTGCTGTTCCGCTACATCTGGAAGATCGGTCTGGCCATGCTGCGCTCCATGGCCACCGCGCCCCCGCCGCCCCCGCCCGCGGGGGAGATGCGCCGAATCAACGTGCGCTACCGGTGCACCGTGTGCGGCACCGAACTGCGGATGGTGATGGCCCCCGACGAGGACCCGCCGCCCCCGCGCCACTGCATGGAGGACATGGAGTTCATGACGCCGCGCTTTGAGTGAGGCGGTCGGTGACGGCCTGTCACCGCAGCGGCTGCGACGCGCGGCAATTCACCTGTTCACAACCCACAGAATGTTCTCCACAGACTGTGGACGACACTGTGTGGAACCACACGTGTGTGATTCGTCGAAACCCAACCCCGCGTGGACGCGGTGGGTTCGTCAGTGGTATTTGGTGGCTGTGTATAACCCGCCGAGAACGCCGGCAAGGCCCACCGCGAGGTACCAGTTGCTGCGGCCACCGGGCACCGCTCCCAGGTAGTACAGCAGGATGATGAGCGCACCGACACCGAGCAGGCCGAACATCAGGTAGGGCACCCACGGCGCGCTGTGCTTCTTGTACTCCGGGACCGGGGGCGTGTAGCGACTGCTCGCCGACACCCCGTTCTCGTTGGTCTGCACAGCTTTCGCGCCACCCTTCGGGGTCACGCGGCCGCCCTTCTTCTTCCTGGTTGCCACGGTCGCCAAGTGTAGACAATCGGTTTGTGACGGGGAATTCCGCGGGGCAGGCTGTGGCATGGC
>JBMTPW010000268.1:0-2973 GCA_049444115.1 Ilumatobacteraceae bacterium
AGTGCAGCACACGACCCTGTCGAATTCGTCGGCGCGCAGTGCTGCGAGCAGTTCATCCGGGTCTCTGCCACGCAAACACCCGACAACCAGAACCCGTGCCCCAGCAGGATCGAAATCCTCGAAATAGACCGTCGAACAGACATCGGCGCCTGCCGGATTATGAGCCCCGTCGACAATCACCAGAGGTCGATGGCCGAGCACTTCGAAACGTCCCGGCATCGCCACCTGCGCCATGGCCTCGTCGATCACGTCACCACTCAGCGGCTGCGCGAAGAAGGCCTCGACGGCACAGATCGCCACCGCGGCATTGTCCGCCTGATGTCGACCGTGCAGAGGAACGAGCACTTCGGGATAGATCGTGGTCGGAGTGCGAATGGACACCAGTCGCCCACCGAGCGCCAATTGATTGGAGTCGACGTCGAAATCGATCCCCCGGGCCAAGTACGCCGCCCCGCCAGCCGCCCGCAGCACCGCGTCCACGTCGGGCTCGACGACGCCACTCACCACGATGCTGCTCGCCTTGATGATGCCGGACTTCTCCTTGGCGATGTGCACGACGGTGGGTCCGGCGAATTCGGTGTGATCGAGCCCCACGTTCGTGATGACCGCAACATGTGCGATCACGACATTGGTCGCATCCCAGGTACCGAGCAATCCGACTTCGACGACCATGACATCCACTGCTTCGTCGGCGAACCAGCGGAATGCCGCGGCGGTACAGATGTCGAAATACCCGGGCCGCACTCCACTCAACATCTCCAGATCGGCGATGGCCGCCACCTGTTCGGCGAAGTCGTCGTCGGAAATCGGTCTTCCGTTGATGGTCAGTCGCTCGTTGACACTCTCGAGATGTGGACTCGTATAGGTTCCCACCCGCAACCCGCTGGCCATCAGCAAGCGCGTGATCATTTGCGCCGTGGAACCCTTGCCATTGGTTCCGGTGATGTGGATCACCGGAGCGCAGTGCTGCGGGTCACCGAGGAGTTCGCACAAACGGGTGATCGTCTCGAGAGAAGGGGATTCGATCCGACCCGTCTTTTCGTAGGTGGCGTGGGCGTCCAGATAGTCCAGCGCCTGCTGGTAGGTCATAGAAAGCGACAGGTTAGGTCAACTGGCGGCGCGACGCGGACGCGGGGCCCGAGCTGCAGCACGCGGCACCATGGACGGAGCGGACTTGGATCGCACGACGTCCTCGTCGATCACCACTTTGGCGATGTCGGCTCGGCCCGGGAGATCGAACATCACATTGAGCAACGTCTCTTCGAGGATCGCCCGCAATCCACGAGCACCGGTCCCCCGAGCAAGCGCCTGATCGGCGATGGCGTCCAGAGCCTCCGCAGTGGTTTCCAACTCCACGTCTTCGAACTCGAAGAACTTCTGGTACTGCTTGAGCAGGGCGTTCTTGGGCTCGGTCAGGATCTTGATGAGCGCCGCTCGATCGAGGTTGTGGACCGCACCGACCATGGGCAGGCGCCCGACGAATTCAGGAATCAGTCCGAAGGCCAGCAAGTCCTCGGGAAGCACCTGGGCGAAGAGATCGCCGGCGTCCTTTTCGGCCTTGGTACGCACGTTGGCATGGAAACCCACGCCTTTGTGACCGATGCGCTGCTCGATGATCTTGTCGAGTCCGGCAAACGCTCCCCCACAGATGAAGAGAATGTTGGTCGTGTCGATCTGAATGAATTCCTGGTGTGGATGCTTGCGCCCACCCTGCGGCGGGACGGAAGCCACCGTACCCTCGAGGATCTTCAACAAAGCCTGCTGGACACCCTCTCCGGACACGTCACGAGTGATCGAGGGATTTTCGCTCTTGCGCGCCACCTTGTCGATCTCGTCGATGTAGATGATCCCGGTCTCGGCCTTCTTCACATCGAAATCGGCGGCCTGGATGAGCTTGAGGAGAATGTTCTCCACGTCTTCACCCACGTATCCGGCTTCGGTCAGCGCAGTGGCATCGGCAATGGCGAAAGGAACGTTGAGCATTCGGGCCAGGGTCTGGGCCAAGTGGGTCTTGCCACATCCGGTCGGACCGAGCAGCAGGATGTTGCTCTTGGCCAGTTCCACGTCATCGCGTCGCGCGATTCCGGTCTCCTTCTGATATTGCAGGCGTCGGTAGTGGTTGTACACCGCCACTGCCAGGACTTTCTTGGCTTGCTCCTGACCGACGACGTAATCGTCGAGGAACGAGCAGATCTCCCGCGGCTTGGGCAATTCCTCCATACGGAGATCGGCGGCTTCGCCGACCTCCTCTTCGATGATCTCGTTGCAGAGGTCGATGCATTCGTCGCAGATGTAGACGCCCGGCCCGGCGATGAGCTTCTTGACCTGCTTCTGGGACTTACCGCAGAAGGAGCACTTCAAGATCTCCCCGGTATCACCAAATTTCGCCACGCTCGACCTCTCCTCCGGCTACCAGCCTGACACATCTTCCCAGTTCTTCGGTCGGATGCCGGTCAATCTTGAGGAATCAGCGTATGGGGCCGGTCCGATCCACCACGGAACGGGAGGAGATGACCTCGTCGACGATGCCGTACTCCACCGCTTCCTGGGCCTCCATGACGAAATCCCGGTCGGTGTCGGCGTGGATGCGTTCGATGGGCTGGCCGGTGTGCTGGGCCAAAATCTCCTCGAGAAGGTCCCGCATCCGGAAGATCTCCTTGGCGGCGATTTCCAGATCGGTGACCTGCCCGTAGCCCACCTGACCGTACGGCTGGTGCAGCAGGATGCGACTGTGCGGCAGAGCCAGACGCTTGCCCTTGGTGCCCGCAGCCAGGAGAACCGCAGCCGCACTGGCAGCCTGACCGAGACAGATGGTGGCAATGTCGTTCTTGATGAACTGCATGGTGTCGTAGATCGCGAACAAAGCGGTGATATCGCCGCCCGGGCTGTTGATGTAGATGTTGATGTCCTTGTCCGGATTCTCGCTCTCCAGATGGATGAGCTGGGCGCAGATGAGGTTGGCGATGGTGTCGT
>JBMTPW010000269.1:0-2928 GCA_049444115.1 Ilumatobacteraceae bacterium
GCTGGTCATCTCGCGCGCTCGAAGGGACTCGAACCCCTAACCTTTTGATCCGTAGGACTCGATAACGAGGCCCAAGTCGGTCTGTAGGGCTCCAGAAGTCCTGGATGTCTGCAGTAACGGTTTCCAGCGGGTTCAGCTGGGTTCGGGAAATTCTTGTCGGACCACTGACCGAAGTACTGACCTGAGGCTCAAGTTGGAGCGAAGTCCACACCTAAACGTTTGGCGTGCGTCGCTTTAGGGAGCGAGAGGCAAGTCCGATAGTGGCAAGAGCACCGACAAGGGCGCAGAGGCCGGGAACTGGGCCTCGCGGCGGGGATCTCGCTCGGGCACGTCCCGAGCCGAGAAGGGGCTGACAATCCTGGGTCGAAAACCCCTGTTCAGAGGGCATTTTCCCCGTTCGTCAAAAAATCTTGAGAAATGCGCGAGACGGGGCGCAGTGGGGGCTCTTGCCTGGCATGAACGCCACGACCTTCACCCGCTCGATCCTCTCCCTCGTCGGCCTGGCCGTCATCGGTTTCTCCACGGTGGCGTGCCAGGTGATCGATGCTCCGGCCCACGAGCTCCAGGTCGCTGCAGCCGTCGCTGGTCCGGCTGTCGAGGTGGCCACCCAGACGATCGAGACCGAGGTCGAAGACACCATCGTGCGTGGCCGCAAAGTCTTCGATCCGCAGGCCGGGGCTCGTCACATCGTCGAGACCTACACCGCTCCGGCGGCAAAATTCGCTGGCCTCTACGGCCCCGAGGCCCACCAGATCTTCAAGGTCTTCACCCCCGCCGGCTGGACCGCATCGGATCGCCGGGACCTGGTGGTGTTCGTTCACGGTGGTGCCTGGAGCTTTGGTTCGGCAGACGAAGTTGAATCGGTGTCGATGGATCTACTCGCTCAGGGAGCCGTGATCGTGTCGATCGAGTACGAGTTGGAAGTTCCGGCCTTCGATCAGATCGCCGATGTCGTGGCAGCCGTTGGTTGGGCGCAGGCCAACGCAGACGGACTGGGCGCCGACATCGACCGCACCTTCTTGGTGGGTCACTCGGCCGGAGCTCACCTGAGTCTGCTCACCGCCGTCGCTCCCAACGAGGTGCGAGGCGGCGACTTCCTTCGGCCGGTGATCGGCGTGATCGGCGTCGCCGGCCCCTACGGAATCAACGATGCGAACTACGACCCCGAGATCGTCGGACTTCGAGTTCAAGAGATCGTGGCCCACGTGAACCGCTGCGAGGCCGTCGAATGTTCGGCCGAGATCCTGGATTCGCTGGCACCGTCGACCTATGTCGATGCCAACGACCCGGCGGTGTACATGATCGCTGGTGAACTCGACGACTTGGCACCCGCCAGTCATGCCTGGCAGGTCGAGGCAGCGTATGCCGCCGCGGGAATCGGCGATCGAGTGTGGGTCGACGAAGTCGAGGGTGCTGGCCACCAGCCGGGTTTCGGAGCCAACGCTGCGTCGATCGCCGAGTTCATGACCATCGCAGGTTCGATCTGAGATGACGGCTCAACGTTCTGCACCACTCGACGGAATTCGAGGAGTAGCACTCGCGTGCCCGATCGTCGTCCACCTTGGTCTCGTCGGTTCGGACCGCGGACTGTGGTTGGCAATCGGCATGTTCTTCACGTTGTCGGCGTTCCTCGTGACCTCGCTCGCTCTGAAGGAATTCGAGACGACCGGAAACTTCGGTCTGAAGAAATTTTGGATTCGTCGACTTCGTCGATTGATGCCGGCGTCGCTTTTGGTTCTCGCCGCAACGGTCGTCGTTGCCGTTGCCATCGAGTGGCCGGGACTGGCGGCCTTGCGAGGCGACGTTCTCTCGGCGCTGGCCTGGGGAGCCAACTGGGAGCAACTGCATGGTGGTGGCTATTGGGACGCCTTTTCGCCCAGTTTGACCCATCACTTCTGGTCGCTGTCGTTCGAAGAGCAGGTGTACGTCATTTTTCCGTTACTGGTGATCGTCCTCGTGCTGATGCGCCGGCTGTCGATTCTCCGGTGGCCACTCGCCCGGATGCTCGGGGTGGCGGCCGTCGTGATGATCGGACTGTCGTGGACGTTCTTGTGGAACATCGACGACCCGTCGACGCTGTATCTCAGTACCTGGTCGCGTCTCGGTGAGATCGGGTGGGGCATCGCCGCCGCGTGTTGGAGTCACGCGTCGACGAAGCGCAGATTGACGAGTCGGCAAGCGACCGTTCTCCTGCTCGTGGCGATGGCGATGGCTGCGCCCTGGTGGATCGAGGCAGCTGGTGACACGACGGCTGGGATTCGTTGGGGGATCACGTGGGCGACACCACCGACCGCGGTCGTGATCGCCATGTTGTGGCGGTATCCGAACACATGGATCTCACGCGGATTCTCACTGTCGATTCCGGTGTGGCTCGGTCGACGTTCCTATGGCATCTATTTGTTGCATCTTCCGATCATCGAACTCTTGGCGTTCCATCTTCGGAGCGAGCGTCTCCCGGTCTGGGGAATGATCAGTGCGGTCGTAGCGACCGTTGTCGGTGCGGAGGCAATGTTTCGATTCATCGAAGAACCATTTCGAATCGGACGGCGGATTCCGATCGACCGGAGGTTCGCGGGTGCACTCGTTGTTGCGGTACTCGCCATCATTCCATCGGTCCTGGTGGTCACTCGTCCCGATTCGAGGGTGATGGCAATCGAACCACCCGCACCACCTCCGACGACTGCGCAGTCAGTGGCGATAGATCAGGTAGGTACGACGCCGTCGCTTCCGGACTCGGCCGACGACGTCGTCGAAATCGTCGGTAACCGAACCGGGTTGGTGATCGGCGCCACCCCGGCGGGCAACTGCCCTGCCACCTCGGGGACCGTTGCGCCCAATCCCTTCGGGTACTGCTCGGTGACGTGGACCGGAATCCCGATCTCCTCGGCTCCTCGGACCATCGTCGCGGTCGCCCGGGCGATCTCGTCG
>JBMTPW010000270.1:0-2916 GCA_049444115.1 Ilumatobacteraceae bacterium
CTTGAATCATCTCTCCCACTGCAAAGACAAGCTGGCTAAGCGCCAGTGCCACTCCCGAAGCAAGCATGGGGGCATCGTCGAGTGCCTCGGCGAGAACGTCCCAGAATTCGTCGCTGTACATGGCTTGGTACACCGCGGTGAGGGCCATCGACCGCGTCAGTTCGGGACGGTCGGGGTACGTCGGAAGTGGTTCGTTCTCCAGGTCGATCATGAGTTGGTCGAATGCCGCTTCGGCCTTCCCGTCATTGTGGAAACTGCAACCATTACGAGCCGAGCAATCGGCGAGGAAGGCATTGATCGACCGCTCGAATCCCACTCGTTGAGCGGTGACCATTTCGCGAGAGGTCGCGTTGGGATCGATGGCGCCATCGAGGACCGCAGCACGAACGGTGTCGGGATACATCGTGGCCCAGATGGCCCCGAGCTCGCTGCCGTAGGAGAAACCGAAGTAGCTGATGGTCTCTTCACCCAGAGCACGACGAATCATCTCCATGTCACGAGCGGAATTGTTGGTACCCGAGTACGGCAGGATGCCCCCCGACTTCTCGAAACACAGTTCGGTGAATTCCTTCTGGCCGTCGAGGGATTCCTGACGTTCGGCTTCATCGTCGGGAGTGGCATCTCCGGAGGCGAAGAACTTGTCGTAGTCGTCGATGCAGTCGATGGCCGGGATGGACTTGCCGGTGCCGCGGGGGTCCCAGCCGATGATGTCGAATGACTCCACCAGGGCGTCGTCGTAGATTCGTGTCGCCGACTCGGCAAGATACGACCCACCGAATCCCGGTCCGCCGGGATTCACGAGAAGGACTCCGACCCGCTTGGATTCGCTGGTTGCGGCGTGGCGCACGATGTACAAAGACGTCTCCGCCGACGCCGGATCCGAATAGTCGACGGGAACGTCGACGTATCCGCATTTCAGATTGTCCCCGCAGTCCTCCCAGAAGATCGTCGGAGCCGGAAACTTGTCGGTGTCGTATGGGTCGACTGGTTCCCTTGGAGATTCGGGAGCAGTGGTGGTGACGGCGACGGTGGTGGAGGTCGTCGTCGGCGTGGAATCACCCGAACTGCAGGCTGCGGTGGCGAGCGAGATCGTGACCAGAATCGTCAGGGGGCGAGCCACTGGATCAGCGTAATGCTGGACACACCTCGCCTCGGCGCACCCGGGAACATCATCACGGAGCACCCGCGAATGTCGCCTCGGTAGCCTGACCCGATGCGCATGGGACCCCACATGATGATGCCGGGTGATGCAGCAGCAGTGAAAGGACGCAAACTCGAGCGATCGGCGCTTCGACGAGTGTGGACTTTCGCTCGTCCTTATCGCCTCAGCATCGCCGGCTTCTTGGCCTCCATTCTGCTGGCAGCGCTATTGGCCCTGGTCCCTCCTTTCGTCTTTCGCGCCATCATCGACGATGCCATTCCCACCGGTAATCGCTCGTTCATCTGGTGGCTGGCATCCTTGGCCGTCGGAGCGGCGGTTTTCGATGCCGTGCTGGCCATCTCCCAACGCTGGTTCTCGGCGCGCATCGGTGAAGGCCTCATCTACGACCTGCGCGTGGCTCTGTTCGACAAGGTCCAACAGATGCCCGTGGCCTTCTTCACTCGTACCCAGACCGGTTCGCTCATCAGTCGATTGAACAACGACGTCGTCGGCGCACAATCGGCAGTGACCTCCACACTCGGCAGCGTCGTCAGCAACGTGGTCGTTCTGATCACCACTCTGGCCGCCATGGTGGCTCTCGAATGGCGGCTCACGTTGCTGTCGCTCGTGGTGCTCCCGGTCTTCATCATTCCGGCCAAACGCGTGGGGCAGCGACTGCAGGACATCGCCCGCGAACAGATGACCCTGAACGCCCAGATGAACACCCAGATGACCGAACGCTTCAATGTGTCCGGGGCTCTGCTCGTGAAGTTGTTCGGTCGTCATGGCGGGGAGGTGGACGCCTTCTCGGGTCGGGCGGCGCGGGTGCGCGATATCGGCATTCTTTCGGCCCTTTATGGTCGGGTTTTCTTCGTGGCCCTCGGTCTGGTGGGGGCGCTCGGTGCCGTGGCGGTCTATGGCATCGGAGCCCAGTTGGTGGTGTCGAGCACCATCACCTCGGGCACTCTGGTGGCTCTGGCCACCTTGGTGGCCCGGGTGTATCAGCCGCTCACGGGACTCACGAACGCGCGCGTCGATCTACTCACCTCGTTCGTGAGCTTCGAACGCGTCTTCGAGGTCCTGGATGCCCCGGTGGCCATTGTCGATCGTCCGGGAGCCGTGGATCTGGTCGCGCCTCGCGGTCGCATCGAATTCGATCATGTGACCTTCCGCTATCCGCCGGCCGCAGCGGTTTCGGTGGCCTCCCTCGAAATGCCGGGCGCTCCGCTCGGCGACCCCGATGTCGACGTGTTGCGCAATGTCACCCTGACCATCGAACCAGGGGAGACGGTGGCCATCGTCGGAGCATCAGGGTCGGGCAAGAGCACCATGGCCTCGCTCGTGCCTCGGCTCTACGACGTGACCGGCGGTGCAGTGCGCGTCGACGGACACGATGTCCGCGATCTCACCGGGTCGTCACTGCGGGCGGCCATTGGCGTGGTTTCCCAGGATCCGCATCTCTTCCACGAGAGCATGGAATCGAATCTGCGCTATGCCAAACCCGATGCCACCACCGACGAGATCATCGCTGCCTGTCGCGCCGCACGCATTCACGACACCATCGCTGCTCTTCCGGATGGGTACGCCACCGTGGTGGGTGAACGGGGTTATCGGCTCTCTGGCGGCGAGAAGCAGCGGTTGGCCATTGCCCGGCTGCTTCTCAAGAACCCGGCGGTGATGATTCTCGACGAAGCCACCAGTCATCTCGACAACGAGAACGAGGCTGCGGTCCAAGCGGCTCTCGATGATGCCCTACGAGGCCGGACGGCGCTGGT
>JBMTPW010000271.1:0-2913 GCA_049444115.1 Ilumatobacteraceae bacterium
TGGTGGTCATCGACTCGGTGGCGGCCCTCACTCCCAAGGCCGAAATCGAAGGCGATATGGGTGACAGCCATGTGGGTCTGCAGGCCCGTCTCATGAGCCAGGCATTGCGCAAATTGACCGCCAATTTGAACAAGTCCAATACGGTGGCGGTCTTCATCAACCAGCTGCGCGAAAAAATTGGCGTGATGTTCGGATCACCCGAGACCACACCGGGCGGCCGGGCGCTCAAGTTCTATTCCTCGGTGCGTTTGGACATCCGCCGCATCGAGTCCATCAAGGATGGTCCAGAGGTCGTGGGAAGTCGCACCCGCGTGAAGGTGGTGAAGAACAAGGTGTCGCCGCCCTTCCGGCAGGCCGAATTCGACATCATGTACGGCAAGGGAATCAGCCGTGAGGGGTCGGTGCTCGACATGGCCGTCGATCTCAACATCATCAAGAAGTCCGGCGCTTGGTTCACCTACGAAGGGGAGCAGCTCGGTCAGGGTCGGGAGAATGCCAAGAACTTCCTGTCGGAGAACACCGAAATCATGGTCGAAGTCTCCGAAAAAGTACGGACGGCGGCCGGACTCGGAGATCAGCCCGATCCCGGTTTCAGTACAGCTGACGAACAGCCGATCGAGCTGGACTGAGCGACTTGCTCGTGGGCCGACCCGGGGACGCTGGTATCCTCGGTTCCGCCTTCCGAGATAGCTCAGTTGGCAGAGCAGCTGACTGTTAATCAGCGGGTCGCAGGTTCGAGCCCTGCTCTCGGAGCACTTGCAGGGTCCGCCTCGTGCGGGCCCTGCCCCATTTCGGGGCGGTAGCTCAGTTGGTTAGAGCAGGGGACTCATAATCCCTGGGTCGCGGGTTCGATCCCTGCCCGCCCCACGCATAGTGAGGGGCGATCTGCGCCACGCCTGGCCGACAATCTGGCCCTTGTGGCCGCCATCGCCGAACACACCGAGGTGCTTCCCGTCTTCGTCGTCGATCTCCTCGACGGCACGACGATCACGCCCACGTCAGGCTGCCCTAGTACGCCAATAGCCTCGGAAAGTGTTGACTCGCCGAGAAGTGAGCCTGAGCAACTGGACCAAATGTGACGATTCATCTCTATGCCCTGTGCTGGAACGAACGCCGGATCCTCCCGCAGTTCTTCGCCCACTACGACCGATTCGTCGATGAGTTCATCATCTTGGACGATTCCTCCGATGACGGCTCGACGGATCTGCTCGAGGCGCATCCCCGGGTGCGGTGGTCGCCGTACGAGGTCGAGGGCGACTCCTTTCTCCACCACGCCACCCGCCTCTACAACGAGATGTGGAAGGAGAGTCGCGGACACGCCGACTGGGTCATCGTTTGCAACATCGACGAGATGATCACCCACCCGGACATTCTCGGCGTGCTCGAGGATCACCGCCGACGTGGAGTCACCATCGAGCGCTGCGTCGGTTACGAGATGATCAGCCTGCATCGGCCCCGCAGTGATCGGCCACTCACCGAGTCCGTGCAACGGGGCATACCCAATGGCAAACTCTCCAAGCCCTGCGTCTTCCGGCCTGATGAGATCGAGGAGATCGGCTTCAGTCCCGGTCGACACCGTGCCGAGCCCAGCGGCAACGTGGTGTGGAGCGACCCCTCACCTCTCGAGCTCCGACACTTCAAGTACCTCGGCTACCCGCATCTTCGACGGCGCGTCCATGAGTTGCGCGACGCTCTGCCTCCGGAGGATCGATGGCTGTACCAACGGTCAGAGCGTCAGATCCTGCGCGGTTACCTCTCCCGACTGCGACGGGCACGACCGCTTCCCAAGGTGACCGATCAACATGGCTGGCGACGATGAGTGGGCTGCGACCCGGACCGATCGACGGTGTCCATGTGCAACCCTTGCATCTCGTGCGCAACGAGCGGGGCCACCTGCAGGAGATCGCTCGGAACGATGATGCCTGGTTCCCCGGATTCGGGCAGGTCTACGCCACCGCCACCACGCCAGGGACGATCAAGGGTTGGTACCGGCACAGGGCACAGGCCGACACCCTCACGTTGGTGAGCGGTCGGATCCGGCTCGCGCTCTTCGATGATCGGGATGGTTCACCGTCCCACGGCTCCACCCAGCTCATCGACATGGGAATGGACGAACCCCTCCTGGTCGTCATCCCTGCACAGATTTGGCACTGCTTCGAGAGCACCGCCGAGTCGCCCGCCCTGATCGTGCTTCTCTACTCGATCCCGTTCCGGTTCGACAGTCCCGACGAGGAGCGGCGACCGATCGATGATCCCACGATGCCCGAGGTCTGGGATCGATCCGCATGATGGAACTCGTTCTCGTCAGCAATGACATCGACCTCACGACGCGAGCCATCGACGCCGGTGTCGAACGTTGTCTGGTCGATCTGGAACTCCTCGGCAAGAGCGAGCGACAGACTGGTCGTGGCACCTTCATCACCCACCACTCGATGTCGGATGTCGAACGGATGCGCGGCGTCCTTCCGATGGGCGCACTCGAGGTCCGCATCGATCGTCTGAACTCGCACTCTGCTGAACAGATCGACCGTGTCATCGACGCTGGTGCCGACATCGTCATGCTGCCCATGGTCGAGAGCGCTCAGGAGGCACTCGATGTCATCGAGTTGATTGGTGGCAGAGCACGCCTCTGCCTGCTGGTCGAGACCGTCATCGGGCTCTTCGCGCTGCCGGAACTGATCGTGATCCCCGGCGTGGACGAGGTGCACATCGGGCTCAACGATCTGATGATCAGCAGTGGCGGCGACCATCTGTTCCGGCCTCTGGCATCAGGGATGCTCGACGATCCGGCGCGTCTCGTCCGAAGCGCCGAACTAGGGCTGGGCATCGGCGGCATCACTGCGCCGGGGACCTCAGGACTACCCGTCGACCCCGACCGTCTGATCGGGGAAATGGTCCGTCTCGATGTCACCC
>JBMTPW010000272.1:0-2903 GCA_049444115.1 Ilumatobacteraceae bacterium
CACGACATCAGCGACTGGGTGATCGTGATGGCCGAAGGTCGAATCATCGCCGAGGGAACCCCGGACGACATTTCGCGCAATCCTGCGGTGATCGACGCGTATCTCGGGGCCCATCAAGGCCGATCCCTGATGGAGGAGGAGGCATGAGCGATTTGGTGCTCGATGCGCGCGATCTGGTGGCCGGGTACATCCCCGAGGTCAACATCCTCAACGGATGCGATCTCGAGGTTCGCGCCGGCGAGTTCGTGGGCATCATCGGTCCGAATGGCGCCGGCAAGTCCACGTTCCTGAAGGCTGTCCTCGGTTTGTGCAAGGTGCGCTCGGGTCGCATCACTCTCAACGGCGACGACATCACGGGGCGTAAAGCCCACGAATTGGTTCCGCTCGGAGTGGGTTATGTGCCCCAGACCAAGAACGTCTTCCCAACGTTGACGGTGAAGGAGAACCTCGAGATGGGTTGCTTCTTGAAGCCGTCGGTCTTCAAACAGCGTTTTGAATACGTCGCCTCGATGTTCCCGAAGTTGGCCGAACGGGCGGCTCAGCGAGCCGGCGCGTTGTCCGGAGGCGAGCGTCACATGGTGGCCATGGGGAGGGCATTGATGCTCGAGCCGAAGATCCTTCTCTTGGACGAGCCCTCGGCCGGCCTGTCGCCCGCATTGCAGGACGAGGTGTTCGTGCAGTGCCGCACGATCAATGCGAGTGGCGTGGCGATCCTCATGGTCGAGCAGAATGCACGGCGTTGTCTCCAGGTCGTGCACCGTGGATACGTGTTGGATCAGGGCCGCAACGCCTACACCGGTAGTGGACGCGACCTATTAACCGATCCGAATGTGATCGAGCTCTATCTCGGAACTTTGGCCAAAGCGACCGGCGGCTGAGACGCCGTCGGCTTCCTCGTCAAAGTCATCCGCAATACAATCATCCGCAATACAGTCATCCGACTTCGATCCTCCGCGTCGCGATTTCGGACCGGGCACCGCACCTGTACGGACAAAGAGAAGGGGGCCCCCGGTTTCCCGGGGGCCCTTCCAGTTCCGAAGAACTACTGGATCACTTGCCGGCGTCGAAGTTCTCGCCGAGCGCGTTACCCATGTTGCCGTCGGTGCCGTACCACATCTTGGCCTTCGGTCCGATGCCGTTCTCCACCGCGGTGCGGAGGATGCGGCTACCTTCGTCGAAGGAGACGAGGACGACTGCGTCCGGATCGGCGGCCACAACTTCGGCCACTTCAGCGTCGAACGACGCGGCAGCCGGGTCGTAGGCCTTCACGCCCTTGACCTCGACACCTGCGTCTTCGAGCACGCTCGCCACGACGGCAGCGATGCCGTTGCCGTACGCGTCGTCGAGGTTGAGGATGTACACCGAGGCGGCGCCGTCTTCCAGGATCTGGTTGGCCACGACCGCACCCTGCAGACCGTCGGCCGGAGCGTTACGGAAGTACAGGTTGTCATCGGCGTAGTCGCTGAGCGCGGGGCTGGTGTTGGCGGGGCTGAACATGGTGATTCCCGCGGCCGTGATCTTGTCGATGACGGTCAGGGTCACACCGGACGAAGCCGCACCAACGATGGCATCCACGCCCTCGCTGATCAGACGGTCAGCGGTGGTCGAGGCGATGTCGGTCGAGGTGTCGCCCGAGTCGCCCTGGCTGTAGAGGACTTCCTTGCCGAGCACTCCACCGGCGGCATTGATCTCCGCGATGGCGAACTCGAGACCGGCGTACTCCGGCGCTCCGAGGAAGGCAAGGTTGCCGGTCTCGGGCAGGAGCGAGCCGATCTTCAGCTGACCATCACCCGCACGGGTGGAAGAGGTGGTGCCGAGCTCGACGATGGCCGACTCCGGAGCCGAAGCCTGGATCAGGTTGTTGTTCGACTCTTCGGTGATGCGGTTGTCCGCACCGAACTCGAGCATGGCGTAGCTACCCTCGAGCGGCTCGCCGTTGCCGTTGAACTCGTGCGGGCCGGAGATTCCGTCGTAGTCGGGGTCGCCGCCCTCGGCGATGATCGCCATGCAGTCAGCGAAGGTCGTGCACTTGGTGCCGTCCTTGGTGATGCCCACGATTTCATCGGCGTGCTTGGCGCCGTCGGTGCCAGCCTTCTCGACCGCCAGAGCGATCACGATGGCGGCGTCGTACGCCTCACCGGCGTAGTTGAAGTCCTCGAGGGCCGCGTTGCCCTTCGACTCCCAGAAGGCCGACACTTCAGCGAGCCATTCCTCGCTGACTTCGGCGCCCTTGGGCGTGGTTCCCTTCATGCCCTCGAGCTCGCCACCGGCCGGAGCCTCGGTGGAGGGAGCCTCGGTGCTGGGAGCCTCGGTGGACGGTGCTTCGGTCGCCGGAGCCGAGCTGTCGTCTCCACCGCAGGCAGCAGCGCCCACGAGTGCGAGTCCGACGAGCAGGGCACCAAAGCGACGTGCGCTGGTCTTCTGCATTGTTTCTCCCCCTATGGAGATACGGGGCGGGTGCCCCATTGGTTTGGAAGTGGTCAGGCTACATCCGTTCGGCGAGGCAGAAACCTCCGTGCCATGGGGATTTCCGCCACACGGTACGGTCGAAACATGAGCGAAGTCCTGTACGAGGTGGCCGATCACGTGGCCACCATCACCTTGAACGCACCCGACCGCATGAACACGATTTCGGGCTCCATGCTGGAAGAACTGTCCGAGCAGTTGCTCCGGGCCGACCGCGCCCGAGACGTTCGATGCATCGTTCTCACGGGCGCCGGACGAGCGTTTTGCGCCGGTCTGGACTTGGCCGCCCAAATGGGGCAGAAGGAATCACTGGGCGTTCTCGACGCTGGTGGCGACATGGGGGCCGAGTTCGACCTGCGGACGGCTCCGCCCGTCGTGCTGCACAACCTCGACACGCCAACCATCGCCTGCATCAACGGCGGTGCCGCCGGATACGG
>JBMTPW010000273.1:0-2900 GCA_049444115.1 Ilumatobacteraceae bacterium
CACTGGTGCCGACAGCACAGTACCAGGACCCACAGGTGCCACGGGCGCTATCGGAGGCCTATCGACAGCAAACCGGTCTTCCGATCCTCCAAGCCTGGGGGATGACCGAAACCAGTCCCTTGGCCGCGGTCTGTCATTTGGATGGTGACCAGCTTCTTCTGGACGTCGAGTCGCAGGCCGATCTACGCACCCAGGTCGGGCGGATCATGTTCGGCGTGGAATGTCGCGTCGTGGAGCCCGGCACCACCGTGAGCGTGCCCTGGGACGGCGAGTCGAGTGGCGAACTGCAATGCCGCGGCAACTGGATCGCCGCCACGTACTACAACGACGATCGAGCCGGAGAGAGCTTCACCGCCGATGGCTGGCTCCGCACCGGCGACGTGGCGGCGGTGGACGAACGGGGTCGCATCAGGTTGCTGGATCGCACCAAGGACTTGATCAAGAGTGGCGGTGAATGGATCAGTTCCGTCGAACTGGAGAACGAGTTGATGGCTCATCCAGGAATTCGGGAGGCCGCCGTGATCGGAGTCTCCCATCCCAAGTGGAGCGAACGTCCACTGGCCTGTGTCGTGCTCGAACCCGGTGCGGAACTCACCAAGACGCAGATCCTCGAGTTCCTGGCGTCGAAGGTGGCCAAATGGCAGGTGCCCGATGACGTCGTCTTCATCGAGGAGGTACCCAAGACCAGCGTCGGGAAGTTCTCCAAGAAGACGCTCCGGGACCGTTTCGCCGACTACGTTCTGCCGTCGGAGTGACTGGCCGCCGATCGTCGAATGGTGAACAGTCGAGAGGATGGTAGGGCTGTGTCGATGGAGGGCGAATCGAAGCACTCGAAGCCGAGGCTGTGGTTCGTGGTGATCGCGGCCACGGTGTTGGGATCGTTCCTGGTGGCCTGTGGGTCAGGCGACAGTGATACGAGTCCGACGTCTTCGAATGACGAGACCTCCCTTGTCACCACCGATCCTGCCGATTCGAGCACCTCGGGGAACGTGCTCGAAGTTCCGGCGGAGTTCTCCAGCATTCAGCAAGCCGTCGATGCCGCCAGAGAAGGCGATCTGATCCTGGTGTCCCCGGGAACCTACAACGAAGCCGTGCAGGTGACCACCGACAATCTCGTGATTCGAGGGCTCGATCGCAATCAGGTGATCCTCGACGGCAAGTTCGAATTGGACAACGGTATTCGGGTCGTGGGTGCCAGCGGTGTGGCGATCGAGAACATGACCGCCATGAACTACACCCGCAACGGTTTCTTCTGGACCGGTGCCACCGGATATCGCGGTTCGTTCTTGACGGCATGGCGGAATGGCGACTACGGCATCTATGCCTTCGATTCCGTGGGCGGCCTCCTGGAGAACTCCTACGCTGCCGGAAGTCCGGATGCCGGCTTCTACATCGGGCAGTGCTTTCCCTGTGATGCGGTGATCCGAAACGTGATCTCCGAGCACAACGGACTCGGGTATTCGGGGACGAATTCGGGGGGAAATCTGGTCATCGTTGATTCCATCTTCCGACGGAATCGGGCCGGGATCGTGCCCAACAGCGGTAGTTACGAACTGTGCTATCCCGAACGCCAGACGACGATCGTGGGTAACCGTGTCTACTCGAACAACCAACCGGACACGCCGGCGATCGATGTCGCCATCCTGGCCATGGGCAACGGGATTCTCAGTGCCGGCGGTGTTCAGAACATCATCGAGCGCAACCGCGTCTGGGACCACGCCAAGACCGGAATCGGACTGGTTCCTTTCCTCGAAGAGGCTCCCAATGACGTGATTCCCGACCGATCGGAGTGGGACACGACCTGTGCCGAAGCCAAGAAGAAGCTGCCAGTCGTTCCCGACGGAGCGCTGCTATGGGACTCTCAGGACAACATGGTGCGCGGCAACGTTCTGGAAGACAATCGCGTGGCCGACCTGGCCGTTGGCTCGGCGGGTTCGAACCTGTGGGACCTGGGCAATTGTTTCGAGGACAACATTTTCACCACGTCGGCCCCGACGAATCTGGTGACGTTGTCGCCATGCAGTGGTCCGAACGCCTCGGGAGACTGGGCGACCGGTGATCTGAACGTTCTCACGTGGTTGTCCGATGCTGAAACTGCACCGCCGTCGGTGGATTGGAAGATCGCGGACCTTCCCTCTCTGCCGGTTCTCGAGTCGATGCCCGATGCCAGCTCGGCTCCGGCGATTCCGGCGAGCATGACACCGCCATCCATCGACCTGGCGCGCGTGGCCGTCCCCGACAAGATCGACTGACCTGACTGCCTCACCCGAAGCCGGTGACGGCATAATCAGAGCATGTCGTCGAGGTCGTTCTCCGTTGGATCAGCCGGACTCGGCCTCGTCGGCACGGTGCTGCTTGCCGCATGTGGGGGAGCGGGAACGACTTCGCCGCCCACCTATGCACCCAATGGTGAATCCTTCACCGTTCAGGCGCTCGACAATTCCTTCCGGCCCCTGGAAGTCGAGATCTCGGCTGGAACCGAGGTCGTCTTCGAGAATCGGGGTCGGAACGACCACAACATCCTTCCCGACATCGTGGCCAATGACGGCGAATTGGTCGCCTTCCTGGCCGGGGGAGAGCCGAGTGCCTGGGGTGTGACCTCGTCGGATTTCGTTCCCGGCGATACGTACTCCCATGTGTTCGCCACTCCTGGCACCTACTCGTTCTATTGCTCCATCCATGGATCTCCAGGTGCGGGCATGTACGGAACCGTGGTGGTCGGCGAACCGGTCCAAGGCTGAGGCGGACGACTGGTGTTCGAGGAGGCCCTGAACTTCGCGACTCGGAACGTGCGCCGACGACGCCATTCCTCCCGGATGTGGAGGCTGGTCGCGGCCGGAGTCGTTCTGCTGACTGCGTGCTCCGGAGCGGAGAACTCGACTGATGGACTCGGAGACCCG
>JBMTPW010000274.1:0-2898 GCA_049444115.1 Ilumatobacteraceae bacterium
GCCGCGGTGGCCGCGGCCCAGCATCTCGGAGTCGCTCTCGAGCGCACCGTTTTCGTGAATCTGCCCGCGGCCACGTCATCGGAGGTGCGGTCCGATCTCGTCGGAGCACTGTCGGCATTGGTGGACGGTGTCGAACTGGTGATCATGGCGCGACGACTGGTGACCTCGTTCTCGCCATCGGTCCTCCGTCGCCTGCAGGCTCGTGCCCAGTCGCGCGGTGCAGTTCTGCTCATCCTCGGAGATCCCGGTGCGGTCTCGGTCGATCTCCGGTTGTCGGCGCGTGCGGAATCGTGGCAGGGCATCGGTTCGGGGCATGGTCATCTGCGTCGCCGCCTGGTGGCCCTCGAACTCGACGGTCGGCGGTGCGGACGGCCGCGTCATCACACGGTCTGGCTTCCCGGTGATCGAGGAACGGTGAGTGACGTCGCGTCAACCGAACGTCCCGATCGCTCCGTTTCCGATCCCGGTGCCGTGGTCGTCCCTCTGCATCGAACGGGGTAGCAACACATGTCATCGTCCATGTCTCCGCCGCGGTGTGCGGTCGTGCACTGTCCGGGTTGGCCGTTGGTGGCCTCGGTCATCGACGTGCGATTGCGTCCGGCAACCGAGACGTTCGCATCGGTGCATCCCGACCGACCTCTGGCCATCTTTCGCTCGCAACGAGTGTGGACGTGTTCCCCGGCGGCACGGCGAGCCGGAGTCCGACCCGGTCAGCGTCGTCGTCAGGCCCAAGGAGCTTGTCCGGATCTGATCATCGTTGCGGACGATCCCGAACGTGATGCCCGCTGGTTCGAACCGGTGATCCGGGCAGTCGGTGATCTCGTTCCCCTCATCGATGTCGAGACACCGGGTTCACTGCTCGTGGCCACCCGTGGTCCGTCTCGGTACGTCGGCGGTGACGACGCCCTGGCAGTCAGACTCGAAGATCTGGCTCGACAAGGAATCGCCGGTCTGCCCGGAATCGGTGACATCGTGTCGGTTCTGGCACTCGGTGGTGGTTTCGGTGTCGGAATCGCCGATGGCCGGATCACCGCCACCTTGGCGGCTCGACTCGCGGCCCGTCGCGGTCAGCCGGTGGTGGTGGATCCCGGACCAGAGAGCACGGCCGCCTTTCTCTCGCCGCATCCCGTCGGCGTGTTGTCAGCAGTCGGAGGATGTCCACCGGCGCTGGTGGAACTTCTCGAACGTCTCGGTCTGCGACGTTTGGGTGATGTCGCCACCATGGTGCCGGCCCATCTGGTCGACCGCTTCGGGCAGATCGGTCTGGTTCTGCACCGTCTGGCCACTGGAACCGACGACAGTGCGCCGAACACCTCTCCGCCGCCCGAGGACTTGAGCATCCGGCGTCTCTTCGAGGACCCGATCCAGGATTTCGCGCCGGTGATGTTCGCAGCCAAAGCAGTGATCGACGAGATGTCGGAGCATTTCCGTGATCGCGGACTGGTTTGTACGCGCCTCGGCGTCGAAGCCGAGACCGAGCACGGTGAGACATCGCAGCGCGTCTGGTATCGCGCCGAGGGTCTCGACGCGTCGGCCATGCTGGATCGTCTGCGGTGGCAACTCGACGGTTGGATCAACGGACCGAATCCCCCGTCGGCCGGTGTCACCATGTTGCGACTCGATCCGGTGCAGGTGCGTGTGAGTGCCGGCACCCAACAGGGTTTCTGGGGTGGTCGTTCCCAGGCCGACGACGACGCCCTGCGCGCCATGACCCGGGTGACCGGTCTGCTCGGAGCGCACAGTGTTCTTCTGGCGTCGTGGCGCGGTGGCCGAGATCCTCGACAGATGTTCGAGCTGGTTCCCCTGTCCGATCTTGAAGACCGTCGGGAGGTGCCCGAACAGGATGCTCCACCCTGGCCTGGATGTCTGCCGACCCCGGTGCCGTCCTGGGTGGATGGAGATCCCGAACCCATTCAGGTCTTCGACGAGCATGGGCACATGGTGACGGTGGACGGACGGGGATCGGTGAGCGGTGCGCCGATCCGATTGGTGCGCGGCGGACGGGAGTTCATCGTGGCGGCCTGGGCCGGCCCGTGGCCCATCCATGAACGCTGGTGGGACGCCCGCGCCCGCCGAGCAGCTCGATTCCAAGTGGTGGTCGAGACTCCCGACGGGCAACGGGCCTTTCTCACCGAGATCACTTCCGGAGCGTGGCGACTGACCGCCGAGTACGCCTGACCACGCCGACCGGGTCTCGTGAGAACTGTGACCAGATCGTGGTTGGAACGGTGATCACGGCTGCGACCTATGACGAACCGTGGAGCGCGGCACCAACGGCGTCGGGTTGGACGCGGCCGGTGACACCATCGAGATGAATCGCCAGTTGTCGTTGCGAGGCCAGATCTTCCGACGCCGCCAACAGCAATTCGTCCGCCAAGCGAAACCCGACGCCGCGCACCGTTCGGATGAAAGGGAGATCGTGCCGGTGTTCGCTCAGTTTGCGACGAAGATTCGAGAGATGGACATCCACCACATGGGTGTCACCGACCCAGTGCGGTCCCCACACGCTCTTGAGCAGATCTGCACGACTGCACACTTCGAGTGGTCGTCGACACAACTGAGCGAACAACTCGAATTCGAGCCGCGTTGCTGCAATCACCGATTGATCGATACGAATCTCCCGTCGGCCGAGATCCACGCAGAGCGGGCCGAAACTGAGAATGCGACCGAGTTCGATCGCAGAAGCCGAACGAACGTGGCGCATCCGACGAAGAATGGCCTGACAGCGGACAGCGATTTCCTCGGGTGACGCTCCGGTCGGCACCGCATCGTCGATACCGCTGCGCATCACGGCAATGCGCTGGTCCTCGGAGTCGGCTCCGATCGCGATCGTCAAGATGTCCGGGCATCGGCGTACGTGCAGGACGAGTGAACTCGTTTGTGGAAAGGCCTGGCGAG
>JBMTPW010000275.1:0-2848 GCA_049444115.1 Ilumatobacteraceae bacterium
CACCGCGACCGACTCCCGACCGACCCGCCCCCGAAACGTCCGGTCGCGGCCTGTTCGACGTGGGGGACGATCCGTGGCGGGCATCGGGACGACGTCATGACCCCACCCCGGTGAGTGAGTCGGGTCGCCTTGGACGCGTGGAACCTCCGGTTCGCCCGCAGGCGGCGGCCGATGACGACGACGGGTTCGGAGAGATCAGATTCTCCGACGGTCCGGACGAGACCGAACTCGATTTCGGAATCTCGGATGAGCCGAGTCGGCCGACCGAACGGAGTGGTCACGACACCAGTGGAAGCCGGCCGCGCATCAAGTTGGGAGAGCCGACCACCCCGGGTCGACGCGAACGGGGATCTGGGGCCCTGCGTCGACCGGCCGACGGACCCACGGGCCCGACCACGCTGCCGTTGCGTCCGACGCGTCGTGACGATTCGCGACTGGTTCCTGGACCTGCGGGTTCGGAATCCACGTGGGATCTGGCTCGTGAATTCTCCGGTGGCGTCGATCGTGAGTCCGCGGGGGAATTCCCGCGCCAGGGAACCCGGGACATTGCTCGCGACGGTGGACCGCGGGACCCCGCAGGAGCCCGCGATCAGCGTCGTGGACCGCGCCCTCCGATGGGCCCCGATGAATCACTCGGTCGCTCCGGTGGACGTACGAATCCGCCGTCCGGCCGCAGCGGCCCGGCGCGTCCGGCGCGTGTCCGCGGCCCTCAGCAGCCTGAGAGTGGCACCGCTGGGCGCGATATGCCCACGGCCATTGCGGTCGGGTTGTTGATCGCTGCGGCATTCATCGGCGCCCTGATGTGGAGGCCCGTGGCGGTTCTGGCGCTGGTGGTATTGATCTGTGGACTGGCAGCCGTCGAGTTCTTCGAGAAAGTCACCGAGAAGGGGTACCGTCCGGCCACGGTCATCGGCATTCTCACCGCAGTGCTCGCTCCTGTGGCCGCCTACTGGGTGGGTGAGGGTGCCCTGCCGTTGGTGATGGTTCTGGCCATGATCACCACCGGCGCCACATTCGTGGGTGCTACCGGGCTGCAGTCCAGTCCCATTCCCAACATGTCGATCACCTCGCTCGGCATCATGTGGATCGGACTCATGGGTGCCTACGCTGCGCTCCTTGCCGGCGTGTCCAATGTTCCGGGGCTGGGGACGGCGGGAACCGACACTTTGTTCATCCTCGCCGTCGGCGTGGTCGCCAATGACGTGGGTGCGCTGTTCGTCGGTTCGGCGGCCGGGAGCACGCCGTTGCGTCAGTGGATCAGCCCGAACAAGACGGTGGAAGGGTTGATGGGCGGGACAGTGGCCACGTTCTTCGCCATGTGGGTCGTCGGTCTTCAGAGCGATACCTGGAATGGAATCGGCGAAATCCTGGCTTTGGCGGTGGCCGTTGCGGTCCTCGCCCCGCTCGGCGACCTGGTGGAGAGCATGTTCAAGCGCAATCTGGACATCAAGGATTTCGGAACCCTGGTCAAGGGCCATGGAGGGGTGCTGGACCGCTTCGATGGATTCCTTTTCGTTCTGCCGGCGGCGTATTACCTGCTGCAGGTGCTCGAACCCTACGCATCGTGACGTGAGCGGTGACCACCGTCTGCCTGGCGATCGCGGGATCCTCGGGTTCCATCGGAACTCAAACCTTGGATGTGGTGCGTGCCGAAAACGCTGCCGCGGGTGACGTCGAATATCGCATCGTCGGGCTCGGAGTCGGATCTTCGGTCGAGACCCTGATCGCCCAAGCTCGCGAATTCCGACCGAGACGGGTGGCAGTGGCGGACCAGTCGTTGCACGCCAGCGTGCGCGAGGCACTGCCCGGAGTGGAAGTCGTGACGAACATGGCCTCGCTGGTCGAGGATGCCGATGTGGTGATCAATGCCGTCGTCGGTTTCGCGGGCTTGGAGGTCACTCTCGAAACATTGCGTCAGGGCAAACGCCTGGCCTTGGCCAACAAGGAGTCGTTGATCGCTGCAGGACCGGTGGTGCAACCTCTGCGTTCGGTGCCGGGAGCAGAGATCATCCCGGTGGACAGCGAACACTGTGCCATTCACCAATGCCTGCGCTCCACCGAGCGCTCCGATGTCGAGGTTCGGCGTGTGATCCTGACCGCCAGTGGTGGTCCGTTCCGCGGACGCTCGCGGAAGGATCTTGCTGGGGTGACCGTCGAGCAGGCCTTGGCGCATCCCACCTGGAACATGGGGCCCAAGATCACCGTGGACTCTTCGACGCTCATGAACAAGGGTCTCGAAGTGATCGAAGCACACGAATTGTTCGGCACCGACTACGACCGGATCGATGTGGTCGTCCATCCACAGTCGGTGGTGCACTCGATGGTGGAGTTCACCGATGGGTGCACCATGGCTCAACTCAGTCTTCCGGACATGCGGTTGCCCATTGGCTATGCCCTGGCGCATCCGCGTCGTATCGCAACACCGTTCGGTGAAATCGACTGGACGCGTCTTGGACATTTGGACTTCGAGCTCCCCGACCGTTCCACGTTTCGGTGTCTGGACCTGGCATATCGCGCCGGTCGACTCGGAAGAACGGCCCCGGCATTCCTGTCGGCCGCCAACGAAGTTGCCGTCGACGCATTTCTGGCCGGGCGATTGACCTGGGTGGACATCGCCGCAGTGATCGAGGCGGCGCTCGACGACTATTGCGAGGATTCGGGCGTGTTGACTTCTTCACACATCATCGAAGCCGACCGCCAGGGGCGGGTTGCGGCCAATAAGGTGATGGAACCATGACTCTGTATCGGTCACTACGCGCCGAAATGATGGCTGGGGGAGCCGTGGACGAGAACCAGCCGGGCGCCGACCGGAACGGTCGGCGCACCGTCACCACGGCAGTTGTGATCC
>JBMTPW010000276.1:0-2833 GCA_049444115.1 Ilumatobacteraceae bacterium
AAAGTCAGTGAACTCGCCAAGAAGCTCGGCATGACCAATGCCGAGATGCTGGATCTATGCCGAGCCAACAGCGTTGCGGCCAAGACTCCTCAATCCACGCTGGTCGAGGCATTCGTCCCGATGCTGGAACGCAAGGCGCGCGCCCAAGGCCTGGTGCGCGACGTTCAGCCCGAAGAGGACAAGCCGGTCAAGAAGGCCGCCGCTCCGAAGAAAGCCGCGTCCAAGGGCGCGACCGACGAGGTCGACGAGTCGGCCCCGAAGAAGGCCCCGGTGAAGAAGGCCGCAGCCAAGACCGTTGCGCCGAAGAAGGCTGCTGATCCCGAGACACCGGTACGGGACGAGGTCAGCACGTCCATCCCGGAGGCCCCTTCGACCTCGCCCACTCCCGAAGCGCCGCCTGCGCCGGTCAGCATCGACGTCCCGGCGCCGCCGCGCCCGGCTGGACCGTCGGTGGTCTCCAGTCGAACTGCGGCGCCGCGAGACGAGATTCGTCCGGAAGGGCCGCGTCCGGACACCGGTCGAACCGAACCGCCGCGTCCTGCGGCGCGCGGCGATGTGCCACCGCGACCCCGACCCGTGCCTCCGCCCCCCGGTCGTCCGATGAGTGCGTCGGGTCGTCCGGTGCCTCCGCCGCCCGGTCGTCCGATGAGTGCGTCGGGTCGTCCGGTGCCTCCGCCCCCCGGCGGACCGCGTCCGGCACGACCGAGCGGTGCCGGCTATGGCGGACCGCGTACCGGTGCGCCGCGTCCGGCCGGAAGTTTTGGCGGCCCGCGACCCGGCGGTCCGCGCCCGGGAGGTTTCGGCGGTCCGCGTCCTGGTGGAGCCCCCGGGGGACCCGGCGGTGGTCCGGGCCGACCTGGCGGAGGACCTGGCAGACCCGGCGGAGGACCGCGACCCAGTGGAGGTCGTCGCGCGCCGCGCTCCGGTGGTCGTCGCCGTCGACGTGGTGAGGACGATTTCCAGCCGTCGTTGATCACCTACAGCGAAAGCGACGCGCCGGTCCCCGAAGGGGTCGTGGTCATCGAACGCGGTGTGTCCTCTCAGGAGTTCGCGCCGCGCCTCAATCGCACCGCCGCCGATGTCGTCCGCTTCCTCATGAAGAACGGCGAAATGGTGACCGCCACCATGACTCTCACCGACGAGCAGATGGAACTGTTCGCCCTCGAGATCGGGGCCGAGATCCTGCTGGTCGAACCGGGTCAACAGGAGGAAATGGAACTCCAGGCTCTCTTCGACGACAGCGATGACGACGATGAGGCGCTGCAGGCCTCGCGTCCCCCGGTGATCACCGTCATGGGGCACGTCGACCACGGTAAGACCACCTTGCTCGATCGCATTCGCAACGCCAATGTCGTTGCCGGAGAGGCTGGCGGAATCACCCAGCACATCGGCGCCTATCAGGTGGAGCAGAACGCGAAGCGAGTGACGTTCATCGACACACCCGGTCACGCCGCGTTCACCCAAATGCGTGCCCGTGGCGCCCAGGTGACCGACGTCGTGGTGCTGATGGTGGCAGCCGATGACGGGGTCATGCCCCAGACCATCGAAGCCATCAACCACGCGCGTTCGGCCGAGGTCCCGATCGTGGTGGCGATCAACAAGATCGACAAGGAGAATGCCGACGTCCAGCGGGTGTTGTCGCAACTCTCCGAACAGGGACTCGTCCCCGAGAGTTGGGGTGGAGACACCATCTGCGTCGAAATGTCCGCCCAACAGGGTCTCGGTGTCGACGATCTCATCGAACAGCTCACCATCGTGGCCGAAGTCGAGGAATTGACCGCCAATCCCACGGGTCGTGCCAAGGGCGTGGTTCTCGAAGCCAATCTCGATACCGGACGCGGTCCCGTGGCCACCATCCTGGTGGACAAGGGAACGCTGAAGGTGGGCGACCCCATCGTGGCCGGCGGATCCTGGGGCCGCGTGCGGGCCATGATCGACGACAAGGGCCAGCAGATCAAAGAAGCTGGTCCCTCCACGCCGGTGCAGGTCCTGGGCCTGTCGTCGGTGCCGCATGCCGGAGACGAGTTCCGAGTGGCCCCGAATGAAAAGACCGCCCGCACCGTCGGCGAAGCTCGCGAGCAACGACTGCGAGCCAAAGCTCAACGCGGGGATGCGCGAGTGGCTCGTGGTGTGAAGTTGGAGGACGTCTTCACGCAGATCCAGGCCGGAGAGGTCGCCACCTTGAACCTGGTTCTGAAGGCCGACGTCCAGGGTTCACTCGAGGCCGTGACCGAAAGCCTGCGTCGACTCGAACGGGACGAAGTGAAGTTGGCATTCGTGCACCGGGCCGTTGGAGGTGTCACCGAGAATGACATCACCCTCGCTGCAGCCACCAATGCCACGATCATCGGTTTCAACGTGCGTCCGGACCGAAAGGCCCGCGAACTCGCCGAGGCCGAGGGTGTGGAGATCCGTACCTACGAAATCATCTACAAACTTCTCGAAGACATGGAAAGCGCCATGGTCGGCATGTTGGCGCCCGAGTTCGAAGAGGTCGTCACCGGAGAAGCCGAGGTACGCGAAATCTTCCGGGTGCCGCGTCAGGGAGCGATCGCCGGTTGCTACGTGCGCAGCGGTCAGATCACCCGAGGCAGCAAGGTTCGATTCCTGCGTGACGGCGTCATCATCTGGAAGGGCAGCATCCAGTCCCTGCGCCGATTCAAGGACGACGTCCGCGAAGTTCGCGAAGGCTTCGAGTGCGGTATCGGACTGAGTGACTTCCAGGACCTGAAGCAGGGCGACATCATCGAAACCTACGAAGACAAGTTGGTGGTGCGCACGTGACCGATCTGGAGTTCTTCTTCGACCCGATCTGTCCGTGGGCCTGGATCAC
>JBMTPW010000277.1:0-2827 GCA_049444115.1 Ilumatobacteraceae bacterium
GGCGCGCTCGGCGTACAGCATGAGAACGGTCTCGATGCGGCTGCCATCGGCGAGTTGCCAGAGGAATTTCACGGTGTCTCCGGCGTCGGAGGTCACTTCGTTCACCAAGGTCAGGGCAAACGGCAATGCATCGGTGAGGCGTGACCGGAGATCCTTGGGCAAGGTCGTGAGTTCAGCGGGATCCTTCAACTCGGTGTAGAGCCCCCGCCAGATCTGATTCACACGAAAGGACGGCTGGTCCTCGATGATCCGGGCCAGCTCCTGCCGGGACACTCCGTAGCGCGTCGTCGGCGACGCTTTCGTCTCCCGATCCGCGGTCACGAATTCGCCCCCGGAATGTCGCCGACGAATGCCTGATCGGTGCGATGCGTCCGGAATCCGAGACTCTCGTACATGGCCATGGCCGCGACGTTCTCGGCATCGACGTAGAGCATCGCCGTGCCGATTCCTCGCTCGGCCATGCTCACCAGGCCGGACACCACCATGCGTTTGCCCAGACCTTGCCCATGGAAATCGGGATCCACGGCGATCACATAGATCTCCCCGAGTTTCGGATCGAGATCGACGTCGACCTTGGTCCAGCAGAACCCGGCCATGCGTCCGTCGATCTCGTGGATGACGAATCCCGCAGGGTCGAACCAGGGTTGGGACATGCGTGACGACAATGTCGTCTGGTCCCAGCCTCCCTGTTCGGGATGGTGGGCGAAGGCGCGATTGTTGACCTGCAGCCATTCCGCTTCGTCGCGACCGGGTTCGAAGGCGCGCACCGGAAGTCTCAGTTGGGTGTCCGCAGTGGAGAGCGGTAGGGAACGGCGCATTTGATGGAGAATTCGCCCGGGCCGGAGTCCGACTTGTTCGGCCACCTGTCGGTGACCGATGGTTGGTTCGAAGACCCACCAGTGAATGTGGCCACCGCCGTTCTCGGAGACCTCGTTGATCGCCGCATGGAGCATTTCCGGTCCGAGAAGATGCATTTCGTACCGGTGATGTGGATGGACCACGAGTTCCACCGAGTACGAGTCATGACCGCGGCTGATCTGGGCGTAGGCGACGGGGTGTCCGTGACCGGGCTCCCAGGCCACGAGACCAGCAAAACCGGCTCGCCCCCCATCGACCAGATCGAGCCACAGATGATCGGAAAGGGGGCGGTGGCCGTCGGCGTGTTCGGCATCGCGGAGGAGATCGCGGACGATGGCGATGTCATCGGCCTGCATCTGTCGCTTGATGTCCAACAGTCTCACCTTTTCACCCTACCGGTGGTGGACGTGGTGCTCGAGGGAGTCCTCGCAACGCTCCATTAGGGTCGCTGGTGTGGTTGCGCCGAAACCCGAACGAACTCCAGCGCCGAGGAGAACGAGAACGGCGCGCAAGGCGTCATCGACAGCAGCCCGACGCCGGACGGAAGAAGTCGCGGCGCGCCTGGAACGGTTGTACCCGGAGGCGATCTGCGAACTCGATCACCGCAATCCGTACGAATTGACGGCTGCCACGATCCTGTCGGCGCAGTGCACCGACGTGCGCGTCAACATGGTGACACCGGCATTGTTCGCCAAGTATCCGCATCCGGAGGATCTGGCCGCTGCGCATCAAGCGGATGTGGAGACGATCATCAAGTCGACTGGCTTCTATCAGAGCAAAGCCCGCAATCTGATCGGAATGGCCCAGCGCGTGGTGGAGTGCTTCGGTGGGGAGATTCCGACGGAGCTCGAGGATCTCGTGACACTTCCTGGAGTCGGGCGCAAGACGGGAAACGTGGTGCGCAGTGTGGCCTTCGATCTCCCGGGACTGCCGGTGGACACCCATGTCGGTCGACTGTCGCGCCGACTCGGTCTGACCGCCGAACACGATCCAGTCAAGGTGGAGATGGTTCTCAACGAGTACGTACCCGGTCCCGAGCGGGGGAAATTCAGTCTCCGTCTGATCCTGCACGGACGCCGCGTGTGCGATGCGCGCCGACCTCGTTGCGATGTCTGCGAATTGGCCGACATCTGCCCCGCGGCAGGCAAACCCGTGAACGGCCCCACGACCAAGAGGTCGCCGCGGCCACGTCGGCCGGTGTCCTAGGCGGTCAGCGGGCCTACCGCTGTGCTCGAGTGAGCGCCCGATGAGCGACGCGCAAGGAACGCTCCGCTTCATGGATCGCCGACAGCAAGTCGTCGTGTTCGCCATCGATGCCGGTGGACGCCAAGTGAGCGACGCGCTCGGCGTAGCGATCGGTTCCTTCGGACATCACCGACAATTCGGCGGCCACGGTCGCGAGTTCTTCGGGGGTCACGGAGTCACCCTAGGGGATGTGCTCGCAATGGCGTCTGGTGCGTCGTTGGGGATGGTCGGTGGCCATAACCACCTGATTTCCCGTTCCGCCCATCGGTAGCCTGACCACGTGGTCCGGGTGTCGATACGTGATGACTTGCGAGCTCTCGAGGGCTATCACTCGCCCCAAGTCGACGTTCGAGTTCGACTGAACACCAATGAGTCCCCGGTTGCCCCGCCGGATGGCTTCGTCTCCGCCCTCGAACGAGAGATCGCCGGTATCGCCTGGAACCGCTATCCGGACCGGACGGCGCGTCTGTTGCGAACGTCGTTGGCCGAACTGCACGGGGTGGAACCGGAGAACGTCTTTGCCGCCAACGGCAGCAATGAGGTCATTCAAACCTTGTTGCTGACCTTCGCCGGGTCGGGTCGAAAGGTGGTCACCTTCGAACCGACCTATCAATTGCACGGCCATATCGCCCGGATCACTGGGGCTCGGGTTCACGAGTTCGATCGCGGCCCCGACTTCACTCTCGATGCCGAGCGGGTCACGTCGCCCTTCCTGCACCGCGTG
>JBMTPW010000278.1:0-2806 GCA_049444115.1 Ilumatobacteraceae bacterium
TGTTCGTCTGGGTGCTGTTGCGGCAAGTCTCGAGAACGGTCGGCGAGTTGGACCGTTTGTCATTGGAGAGGATTCAGCGGTACTGGTCCGACTCGGACCCGGGCGACGATTGTTGGTGGAGCACGGCCGAAGAATCACCCTCGAGTGGCCGGTCCGCGACGGTGATGACCCGTCCGATGACGTGTCGTGGGTTCTGCAGGCTTGGGGAGTGATCCTCGCTTTTCTGCAACGGGGTGAGATTCCCCTTCATGCCAGCGCTGTGTCCATCGCTGGTCGGGTGGTGGCGATCGCGGGTTTGAAAGGAGCCGGAAAGTCCACCACATCAGTTGGGCTGGCGCGCCGGGGACATGAGTTGCTGGTCGACGACACATCGCTCCTTCACTTGGACGGCTCCGAGGTCCGAATCACTCCGTATCGTCGGAACGTACATCTTCTCCCGGATGCCGCTTCCCAGTTGGGGATCGATTTCGACTCCCTCGATCTTTTGGCCGGAGCCCGAAAAAAGGCGGCTTGGAGGCCACCGGAACCACCGGTCGATCCGTTCGTCATCGATACCATCGTGATCTTGAAGCGCGACTCTTCCGTGCCCGAACCGGTCATGGAGGAGGTGCGGGGTGGGGAGAAGATTTCCGTCCTTCGGGAGCACATCACTCGGGACGGGTTGTCGGAGGCCTTACTTGATCCCCAACGGTATTTCGATCTGGTGTCCGGGATTGCCGCATCGACGCGGGTGGTTCTTCTTCGGCGACCGGAGTCATCGTGGACTTTGGAGCGGGTGATCGATCTGATCGAAGAAGACACGCAGCTCCTCCGAACACCGGACACGTCGGTAGGTGACGGTTCCTGATCAGGGATCCGACGGTGCATCGGCCGACATTCCGTCGATGACGTCGGCGGTCGTGAGTCGCCCGGTCACCTCGTAGACGGTTGTGGCCGTGAAGCCCCGAGCCGCCGGACCACCGGTCAGGGCGCCGTGCTGTCCCATCAACCAGGCGTGGGCATCCCATGGAGGAGAGGTGGTTGCCATCTCGGATGAAGCTTGCGAATCTCCACTCGTTTCGGGCGGTCGTAACCCGATCACCACCACGCCGGCTGTGCCGAGCTGACGCAACAATGTCTGTCCGGTTGCCGCCGCCGCCAAACAGGTGGGCGACCAGGGCAAGACGCTGCTGGCACGTCGTACTGCCACCGCGACGGCGAACTCCTCCGTCGAACCGGCCGGTACCGGGAGCTGGGTTATGCCGGCTCCGAGCCAGGGGGGTGGCGGTGCCAGGGGGCGCCCGAGGGTCCACGCCCACCACTTCATGGGAATGAACCGCTGTGCCAGGCCGAAAAGGGTGAGCAGGATCATCGCTTCGATGACCGTGAATCGGTGCCGCCAAGGACGAACCCTCCGCAGCGCAGTGTCGTTGTTCTGTAGGTTCGACCCAACCATCTCTGTGCTCCGCGTGTCGGTGTCCTGCGGGCCCTGTGTCTTCCAGCGCCGCATTCCTCGGTCATGAGGTGACCAGTCTCCCTGAATGGACGGGTCACCATCCACGGATCAGTCGCCGATCAGACCCGCCGCCTCGAGTGTCGAGACGAATTCCGTGACATCGTCCCAGATCTGCTGCTCATCGGCACCATATTCAGTGGCCAGCTTTCGGACGAGATCTCCGAGATTGGTCGAGCCGTCGATGCGTTCCCAGATCTCCAATCCGGTTCCATGCAGGCCAAAATACGAGTAGTTCCTGCCATTCATGACGACGCGCTCCCCGTCGACTTCGGCTTCCAGGACGTCCTCTTTACGAACAAGGATTCTTGCGGGATCCATGATCGAATAATTCATGGACGAAATATAGCCCGCTTCTGTGGGGCGATCGGATGTCACGGCCCGGACACTCGGTCATTTCAACACCGTCATGACAATGCCGTCCTGACAATGCCGTCCTGACAATGCCGTCTTGACAGTGCCGTCACGTCAATGCCTTCATGTCAGTGCCGTGAGGATCGCGTCCTGAGGATCGCGTCGTGAGGATCAAGCCGCAAGGATGTTGTCGTGACGATCGTGTCGTGAAGATCGTGTCTTGAAGATCGTGTCGCGACAGTCATATCGTAATGACGGTGTTCGGGAGTGTTCCCGAACTCCTTTGTTCCGTGTCGGCAAGCGCTCAGATCCGTCGGTATCCCCCTCGCCCACGATCCTCCCGGAACATCTTCTGGACCGACCAATCGGTCGGCTCGGGTACCGTGACGTCATGTTGTTCGAAGCCGATACCGCCATTCTGATTCTCGCCATCGGGGCGATCATCGCGGTGTTCATCGCCATCGGTGTCGTCGTCGGTCGTCGTTTGCGGACCAGCACCGAAGCTGCCAGCCATCGTGAATCGCTCGGTGTGGTGCAGGGCGCGCTCCTCGGTTTGGTGGGTCTGCTGCTGGCATTCGGTCTGACCATGGCCGTTGGTCGTTACGAGGACCGGCGCACGCTCCTGGTCCAAGAGGCCAATGCCATCGGGACGACGTATCTGCGGGCGCAACTCCTGGCCGAACCCGAGCGGACCGAATCGTCGACACTTCTCCGTGATTACACCGATTTGGCAGTGGAGATGAGTCAGGCCACCGCGGATTCGGAACGCTTCGACACCGCGGCTCAGAACATGGCCGCCATGCACCAGGAACTTTGGCGACTCGCCGCCTCGGCCATGGCTGCGGCGCCTCAGGACAGTGCCCCGCGTCTATACGTCGAGACCTTGAACGACCTGATCGATCGACACACGGACCGAGTCGCCTCATTGCGCAACCGGGTGCCTGATTCGGTTTGGATCCT
>JBMTPW010000279.1:0-2784 GCA_049444115.1 Ilumatobacteraceae bacterium
GACTATCCCAGGGCCTTCGTCACCGTCATGTTTCGACCGTTGATCTTCGAGGTGGGAAGCTTTACTCAACTCTTGTCCAGCCTGGAAAGTTCCTACTTGCTATTGGCGGCGTTCACCGGACGCCGCCGAATCGCTCGCGGCATCCGTCAAGTTCTCCGCAACCCCTTCTCCCTGTTCGCCCTCTTGTACACCTTGGCGTTCGCCTTCGCCTGGTCGTCGATGGGCAATCTCGGCATCATCTCGCGCCAACGAATTCAAGTCATGCCCTTTCTCTTGATTCTGTTCTGTTGGACCGTGGTCGATGAGCGTCGTTTCCGGGAAACGAGCGGGAGCCCGATGCAGGTTCCTCGCTCCAAGGTCATGTCATGATCGCCGAGGAGCGGACCCCCACGGAGGCGACTCCGGTGTCCCCCTGGTTGCGTTCGAGGTCGAAGCGGTATGCCGACCTCGGGGTTGCAATCCCTTTGTTCATCGTTGCCGTGCCAGTTCTCATCATCTGCGCCGTTGCCATCAAACTCACCTCTCGTGGTCCCTTGCTCTTTCGCCATCAACGAGCAGGTCGATTCGGCAAGCCCTTCGAAGTCTTGAAATTGCGGACCATGCGTCAGTTGACAGATGGTTCCCACGCCGGCGCGTCGGAGAACTCGGACTCGGCGCGACTGACCCCTCTCGGAAGATTTCTCCGCCGCTTCAGTTTGGACGAATTACCGCAACTCATCAACGTGATCCGTGGGGACATGAGCATCGTTGGTCCACGGCCGCTTCCGGTGTCATACATCGATCGTTACTCCGACGCCGAACGTCGGCGCCTCTCGGCGAGACCGGGTTTGACCGGTCTGAGTCAGGTCACCATTCGAAACCTTGGGGATTGGACGGATAAATTGACCCTCGACGTCGACTACGTCGACACGGCGACTCTCGGCTTGGACCTGAGGATTCTGTTGCGGACGGTGCGTGCAGTTGTCACCGGGATGGGGGTGCAGGCCCCTGGGCACGCGACGATGCCGGAGCTCACTGCAGAACGCTCGTCACACAACTGATCACTCGATCGACGTCGGCGTTGGAGAGACCGCTCGAACTCGGCAGGCACAAACCACGGGCGAAAAGCCTCTCCGACGTCCCGTCCACGTATCTCTCGGCCAAGGCGTACACGGGCTGGAGATGCAACGGCTTCCACAGGGGGCGACTCTCGATGTCCTGTTCCGCCAAGTGTTTCATCACTCGGTCACGCTCATTCGAGGACTCGAAGAGAAGACATGTCAACCAGCCGTTCCAGTCGGACCATTGGGGGTGCGGCATGAAGGAGACCTGCCCGAAGGACTCCAGGGACGAGCGATAGCGAGCATTGATGGCCCGCCGACGAGATACGAATTCAGGAAGCCTCGACAATTGAGCCCGTCCGAGGGCGGCGAGAAGATTCGACAGTCGGTAGTTGTACCCGATTTCCCGATGTTCGTAATGGACGACTGGTTCGCGCGCTTGAGATGCAAGGAATCGCACTCGATCAGTGATCTGATGCGACGGGGCAACCAACATTCCCCCTCCCGACGTCGTGATGATCTTGTTGCCGTTGAACGAGAACACCCCGATATCCCCAAGCGTTCCTGCCGGGCGACCCTTGTAACGAGCTCCGAGAGCCTCGGCTGCATCTTCGATCAGTGAAAGTCCGTGGATTCGACACAATTCCGACAGGCGGTCGGCATCGCAACACTGTCCGTAGAGGTCGACCATGAGCAGAGCTTTCGGGTTCTTGCCGCGACACTTCAGATCCTCGATCGCGTGCGCCACCAGATCCGGTGAGATGTTCCACGACGTCTCCTCCGAGTCGACGAAGACCGGCTCGGCCCCGCAATAGGCGATGGCGTTGGCAGTAGCCACGAAAGTGAAGGTCGAGGTCAGAACCACGTCACCTGCGCCGACTCCGGCGTGGAGGAGGGCCATGTGAAGAGCGGCGGTACCACTTCCCAGAGCCACAGAACCAGGCCACCCCAGGTAATCAACCATGTCCTGTTCGAATGCCTGCACCTCTGGCCCCATCGGCGCGATCCATCCCGAATCGAAGGCACGAAGGAGCGCCTCCCGCTCGACGGCACCCACATCCGGGTGAGAAAGCCAGATTCGGCCCATCGCCGGAGCCTAGCGATGAGATGACCCAGGGGTTCGCCGCCCTGGGGTTATCATGGGGAGGTTATGTCCGACACCATGGCACTCGGCCCCGGCGAGGTGCGCGACTTCCGCGACCAACTGGCCGTCCTCCGCCGGCGTCGGATCGTCGTCCTCGTAGTGATTGTGGTGGCCTTGGCGGCTGCCCTGGTCTCATCGCTTCTACAGACCACTATGTACCGCGCCAGAACCGATGTCCTGATTCGTTCGACGAACTCTTCGGGTCAGGTTACTTTTGCCACTCCCACTGCCCTCAGCGCCGAGGTGGCCTTCGCCACCAGACCCGAGGTGCGAGCAGCCGTGCGCGAGGCTCTGGGCACCTCTCCCAGCGTCCGGGTCACCTCGCGCGACGATGTGTCGACCGTGAATTTCAGCGCCATCAGTGATGACCCCGATGACGTGGCGCTCATCGCCAACACTTACGCATCCATCTTCATCCAACGGCGGGTGGAGACTCGTCTCACGGAATACCTCGCCACCACTCAGACCGTTGGAGAGCGCCTCAGGGTCGTCGAGGCCGAGTTGGTAGCTCTCGATGCCGAATACCTCGAACAGTTGAATACCGCATCCGGTGAGGGTGACGGCCAGTCAGCGGAATTGCCGGCTGCCTACTCAGCGGAA
>JBMTPW010000280.1:0-2779 GCA_049444115.1 Ilumatobacteraceae bacterium
GAGGACGGCAAAGATCACCGTCGGGATGGTGAAGATGAGAAATGGCGCCCGCCAACCGAGGGAGAAAGCCAGCAGTCCGGCAATCAACGGACCGAGAAAGCTGCCCACGGCATTGGCGGCACGGTGAACCGAATACACCTTGGTACGCGATTCGATCGGGTAGTAGTCGGCGATCAAGGAGTTGTGTGTGGGATCGATCACCGCCTTACCGAGTGACGAGCCGCTCCGGGCGATGGTGAGCACGATCAATCCGGTCGCCAATCCGGTGAGCCCGGAGAAGATCGCCCAGACCAACGCTCCGCCAACGACGAGTGGGATACGACGGGACCGGTCGGCCCATTGCGCAATGGGAACCTGCAGGGCCAGTGCGGCCACGCTCGCCAGCGCCACCAGCCCGAGCATGGTACTCAGGTCCAATCCGAAATGGTCCCTGATCTCCGGAAGCAGAATGCCGAAAGCTGCCCGATCCAGTTCGTCCACGGCATTGAGACCGAACAACACCACCAACGGGAACACCGCTTCTCCGCCACAGATGTCGCGCAGCGTTCTTCCGGGATGAATGATCGGAGTCCACCAACGTCGAAGGTTCATGGGATCCTTCCTTCGGCTCGGGCGCGGGCCGTCGCACGCCGAACCAGTTCGTCGCGGCATCGAATCACGAGGGCCGCCAGGCCACCGGGGAGAATCAACAGGACCGCCAGGACTCCCACTCCCGATGACAGGAATCGCCATTCGTCGGCGGTGATGAACCACTCCACGCCGCGGAGATACACGGCCCCGAGGACTGCTCCGAAGGACGAACCCAAGCCACCCACGATCGAGGCGGTGAAGACGTCGAGACTGCGCCCGACGCCGTAACTGCTCAGATCGAAACTGAAATTCAAATGGGCGAACAGCCCGCCGCCGATCCCAGCGATCGCCCCGGACACTGCGAACGCGGTCAATTTCACCGGAGTCCCCGGGATGGCATATGACAAAGCGGCCCGTTCGTTGTCGCGCAGCGCCAGAATCGCCCGACCGGTCCGGCTGCGACGAATACCGCGCACGGCGACGAGGATCAGCACCAACACCACGAGGCTGTATGCGTAGAACCGGACCGGGGTGGAGATGTCGATGCGGCCGACCAAGGGCGGCCGCTCCAGACGCTCCCGTGGTATCCAGGAAAAGAAGCGGTCGTTGAGCAACCACGACGTGATGCTCAGAGCGAAGACCAGAGTGGTGACGGCCAGGTACAGTCCGCGCAAACGCAGGGCGGGTAGACCGACGATGAACGCTGCCAGAGCACCTGCAGCACCGCCGACGAGCAACGCCAACGTGAGGTCCATGTTCCAAGTGGCCGTGCACTTGGCGCTGATGGCCGCACCAATGGCCACGAAGCCGAATTGCCCGAGAGAGATCTGTCCGGCCCATCCAGTGAGAACGACCAAGGAGACACCGATGATCGAATACACCACGATCGCCGACAGCTTGATGATCTGATCGGTCCGCAGAACGAGCGGGAACACCACGAGAGCGACCACCACTAGCGACCACGCTCCCCAACGAATGGCCCGCACAACTGGGAATTGCGCCGTCTCCCGGGGAAGATCTCGGACCTCATCGGCCAGCCGCCAGGACATCTGCACGTCCTGTTCCGACCGAGCCGAACTGCGCCGCTGCATCAGGAGGGCAACCATGACCGCCGCCCCCACGAACGGCGCCACGAGAAGGGGACTCGAGGCATTCCATTGCACTCCGTATTCGAAGATGCCCAACGCCACCGCCGCCGTTGCCACGGTGGGCAGATGGCGCAAACGCCCGATGACGAGAGCCGCCAGAGCCAACACCAGAGTCGACAACGACAACGCGCTGCCCAAGGGCACGCCGAGGATTCCGGCACGGAGGAACAGAGCCAAATAGGACAACCCCGCGGCCACCATCCAGACGATCGTGGACAACCATCCGACCGGGATTCCGAGAAGCGAGGCTCGATCACTGCGCTCGGCTGCGGCTCTGACCGCAGCACCGAGACGAGTGCGACCGAGGAACAGTCCGACGGTGACCATGGCGAGGGGAGCAATGACCACGGCCATCAGATCATTGGCATTGAGAATGAACGACCCAATGGTCCATTTGGCTTCGAAGGGGGCAGGAATCCGCTGGGAGGCCGCTGCTTCATCCCACAACTTGGGAATCTGAAGAGACAGAACGGCCAACAATTGGGTGATTCCGATCGTGGCCACCGTCAGGACCAGACGCGGGGATCGAGTGAACCGGCGCACGAGTGCGAGTTCCAGCACGGCACCGAGGGCCACGGCCGCAATGAGACCGACCACGAGTCCGAAGGCATAAGGGAGACCCGAGAACACGATCAAACCCACTGCGAGCACGGTGGGAACGAAACCGAGGTCGGCCTGGGCGAAGTTGATGACCCGATTGGCGCGATACACGAGGGCCATTCCGACGGCCAACAACGCAGTCAAGAGTCCGATCACCGCGCCGCGAATCCACGCACCTGCCGGAAGACCGAAGAAGGCCAACTGCACCGCGATCAATCCCAGAGCCGGGGTCAACTGCAACACCGAGGTACGACCGGATGTCACGATCCGATTCAGTGCGACCACGATGCCCCCATCGCCCTCCCCCGTTCCGAAATCACCGGGGCAACAAGTCTCTTCTCTAGCACACCAGCACGCGCTGGTGTTCACACGGCGAAGCCGACCAGCCACACGGCGAAGCCGACCAGCCACACAGCGAAGCCGACCAGCCACACCGCGTACTGGGGCATCCGGCTTCCCCG
>JBMTPW010000281.1:0-2775 GCA_049444115.1 Ilumatobacteraceae bacterium
GTAGTCGGCAGCGTCGACATGTCTCGAGTGCCAGGCGAATCGTCCAGTGGAACCATGAGCGAGGGGAGGGTGTGATGAAGGCACGTGGAGCCGGCAAGGCCCAGAACCGCGCCAGAACCACCCTCGGACCAGTGGCGCGCAAGTTGTGGACGATCGACGTCCGCGGGTTGGAACGGCTCCCAGCCGAGGGCCCGGCGATTCTCTGCCCGAATCACATCAGTTTCCTCGACTCGGCATTCCTGATGTTGGTGGCACCTCGCAACATTTCCTTCGTCGGCAAGGCCGAATACATGGATTCCTGGAAGACGAAATTCCTGTTTCCATTGATGGGCATGATTCCCATCGATCGGTCCGGTGGTGAGAAGAGTCAGGAAGCCCTCGACGCAGCGCGCGAAGTTCTCGGTCGCGGCGAACTGTTCGGCATGTTTCCCGAGGGAACGCGCAGTCGTGATGGCTGTCTGTACAAGGGGCGAACCGGAGCGGCGCGTCTGGCGACCAATGTCGGTTGTCCGATCTATCCGGTCGGCATCGTCGGAACCGATCTCATCCAGCCGCCCGATGCCAAGGTTCCCAAGATCTTCAAGCACTGCTCCATCACCATCGGGCGACCGGTCTACCCGGATCGCTACGCCCAGTCGGGGGAGCCGCAGCGTGGCTGGCGCTCCATGATCGATGAAGTCATGTTCGAGATCCGCGAAATGACCGGGCAGGTCTACAAGAACGTGTACGCCGGAAAGACGTCGTCGTCGGAGAACGTGGTCGTCTCTCGTGTGGGCCACACCGACGACCGTGTCGAACTCGAGCCGGAGCGAGTGTCGTCCCAAAACACCCACGCCGAGTTGGACGCCTGACCGTAAACTCGGCAGGGATGTCCGAGATCACGGTTTCCCTGCCCGACGGGTCCACGAGGACCCTTCCCAGCGGATCGAACTCTCTCGACCTGGCCCAGGGAATCAGCCGCAATCTGGCCAAGGTCGCCGTGGCAGCCGTGGTCGACGGAGACGAAACCGATCTCCTGAGGCCACTGACCGACGGATCCTCGGTACAGATCCTCACCGCCGATTCCGAGGCCGGTCGTCACGTTCTGCGGCATTCCACGGCCCACGTGCTGGCCCAAGCGGTGACCCAGTTGTACCCGGGCGCGAAGTACACGATCGGTCCGGCAATCGAGAACGGCTTCTATTACGACTTCGACTTGGGCGGGCGAACGTTCACCGAGGCCGACCTGGAACGCGTCGAGTCCCAGATGCGGTCGATCATCGCCGCCGATCAACCCTTCGAACGGTCCGAGGTCCCCATCGATCAAGCCTTGGCGTTGTTCGAGGACCAACCCTACAAATGCGAGATCATCGATCGCGTGCGGTCCGGAGGGGCCGATGGATCCGATGCCGGCGAGGTCGGATCCGACGGAGACACGGTCAGTGTGTACCGCAATACTCCTGAATTCGTGGATCTCTGCCTCGGCCCGCATGTTCCGCGTACTGGCCGCCTCGGACACTTCAGTTTGCAGAAGGTTTCAGCTGCGTATTGGCGAGGCAACGAAAAGGGACCGGTCCTCCAGAGGATCTACGGCACGGCCTGGGAGAGCAAGACTGCGCTGGCCGAACACCTGCATCGACTCGAGGAAGCCGAACGTCGCGACCATCGTCGTCTCGCCGTCGATCTGGATCTGCTCTCGTTCCCCAGCGAACTTGGTGGGGGACTGGCGGTGTGGCATCCCAAGGGCGCCATCATTCGCAAGCTGATGGAGGACTACAGCCGTACCCGTCACCAAGAAGGCGGGTACCAGTTCGTGTTCACTCCTCATCTTTCGAACGCCACGCTCTTTCAGACGTCCGGACATCTCGACTTCTACGCCGACGGCATGTATCCGCCGATGGAGATGGACAACGGGACCTATTACCCCAAGCCCATGAATTGTCCGATGCATTGCCTCATCTATCGGGGACGGCAACGGAGTTACCGCGAACTTCCCTTGCGTCTCTTCGAATTGGGGACCGTGTACCGCTACGAACGAGCGGGCACGTTGCACGGGTTGCTGCGGATCCGGGGTTTCACGCAGGACGACAGTCATATTTTCTGCACGCGCGAGCAACTCCAGGACGAGATCATCTCCCTCCTCGACTTCATCGTCAGCGTTCTACGCGCCTTCGGATTCGAGGATTTCTCCTTCAATCTGGCCACCAAGGACCCCGTCAAATACGTGGGTTCGGACGAGATCTGGGACGAGGCGACCAGGGCGTTGGCCGCTGCGATGGACCGCCACGGGGTGGACTACGCCATCAAAGAGGGAGACGCCGCCTTCTACGGTCCGAAGATCGACATCCATGTCCGGGACGCCATCGGGCGGACCTGGCAACTTTCCACGATCCAATGCGACTTCAACCTGCCCGAGAGATTCGACCTCGAGTACGTGGCCAAGGACGGAGTTCGACGACGACCGATCATGATCCATCGGGCCCTGTTCGGATCCATCGAACGGTTCTTCGGCGTCCTGGTGGAGCACTACGCCGGTGCCTTCCCGACGTGGTTGAGTCCGGTTCAGGTGCGCATCCTCCCGGTGGCCGAGGGTCACGAGGAATATGCCGCCGAAGTGCTGGCGACGCTCGTGGCTGGTGGGATTCGGGCCGAAGTGGTGGAGGCCAACGATCCTCTCGGCAAGCGCATCCGGGCGTCGAAAATGGACAAGGTTCCCTACGTGCTGGTGGTCGGCGACGACGACGTCGCGTTCGACATCGGTGTCGCGGGCGTTGACACCGACGGTGCGCTGAGCGA
>JBMTPW010000282.1:0-2750 GCA_049444115.1 Ilumatobacteraceae bacterium
GACGACTCCCGGTTGACCGACCGAGTCGAGGGCCTCGCCGGCGCGATCGACGGCGACGACTTTCTCACCTCGATCGACCAGGCGCCCAACAACCGCTCGGCCGATTCCGGAGGCCGCACCCGTCACGATGGTGACGCGAGATTGCGTCACGTCGGTGACGCCGGATGTCGCCATCAGTACGGCAGAGTTCCGCCGTCGACCGGGAAGAGGCACCCGGTCATGTTTCTGGCGGCATCGGAAGCCAGGAGAACCGCAACTGCCGCGACTTCCTCGACCCGATTGGGACGCTTGATGGAGGATTCGCTGCAGAACATCTCGATCAGGGCTTCGTAGGAACCGACTCCCATGGCCTCGGCCGACGCCGGTCCCGTTTCACGCACGATGTCCGTTTCGATGATGCCCGGCAGAATCGCATTCACGGTGATACCCATGGTTCCGACTTCGTGGGCGGCTGACTTCACCAATCCGTTCACCGCGTGTTTGGTGGCCACGTACCCGGGCAGTCCCGGCTTGCCCAACTTGCCTTCCACCGATGAGGTCACGATGATCCGACCGGACTGCCGCGGCATCATGTGTTGCAGCGCCCTCCTCATCCCCCAGAAGACGTGATTGAGGTTCCAATCGACCTCGAGGTTCCACTCCTCGTCGGTCATCATGAAGACCGGGGCCGTCGCCTGGACGCCACCGGAGTTCAAGCAACAGATGTCCAGCTTTCCGAACCTCTCGATGGTGAAATCGATCAGCCCCTCCACCACGGACTGCGTGGCAGCATCACCGGGGTAGAACGCGACGCGGTCTCCGGCATTCATTTCGGCGATGCAACGTTCGCCTTTGGTCCGATCGCGACCGTTGACCACCACCAAGGCGCCTTCGGCGACGAAGGCATCGGCCATGGCTCGACCGATGCTCCTGGTGCCGCCGGTGATGCAGGCCACTTTTCCGTCGAGCTTTCCCATGAAATCCCCCTTCGTTCCGTGACGTTCAGTACGGCGACGTGCCGCCGTCGATCGAGATCAACGAGCCGGTGATCCCGCCGCCGATGTCGGATGCCAGGAGAACTGCCACATGCGCAACGTCCTCCACTTCGTTGATGCGCTTGGTCGCCGAATCGGCGGCAAACGTCGCCAACAGTTCGTCGTAGGTGAGTCCCATGGCTGCCGCAGCGCCGGCTCCGCCCTCTTTCACGATGTCGGTTTCGATCACACCGGGGCACACCGCGTTCACCGTGATCCCGAGCGCACCGACTTCCTTGGCCGCGGATTTCGTGAGCCCGTTGACGGCATGCTTGGCAGCGACGTACGTGGACATCCCGGGCTTGCCGACCTTTCCTTCCACCGATGACACGTTGATGACGCGGCCGTATCCCTGCGGGATCATGTACTTGAAGGCCCGACGCATCACCCAGAGGGTGTGCCAGAGATTCCACTTCATGGCATCGTCCATCGCTTCATCGGTCAAGTCGGCGATCGGGGCGAAGCCGTCCGCTCCACCGGCATTGGCCACGAGGATGTCGATTCGCCCGAAGTGGTCGACCGTACCGTCGACGACTGCTTCGCAGTCCTCCCGCTTCTTGACGTCGCCGGCGATGAAGTGCACCCGATCGCCGGCATTCAATTCGGCCAGGGTTCTGGCCGCCTTGTCCGGATTGCGCCCGTTGATGACCACGCGGGCGCCTTCGTCCAGAAATGCCCTGGCGATGGCCAACCCGATTCCTCGGGTCCCCCCGGTCACACAGGCCACCCGACCGTCCAAAGTCCCCATCCGACATCCCCCCTGTCAACGGATCCGATATTGCTCCTGCCGACGGCCGAAGCCTAGACACTTCCCGCTCCCGGACGACTAGGGGAGAGTGCTCCCCCGGTTCCCCCGCCACGGGGGCGGTCAATTACGGTGGCCACGTGAGCACCGCATCGGCCCCCTCCTTGGAGGATTTCACCCGCGAAGCCAAGGTCTGGCTCGAAGCCAACGCCGACTACCGAACCAGCGGGACCGAAGACAAAGAACTCGTCTGGGGTGAGGGCGAATTCTCGGTTTCGGTTTTCCACTCACTCACCTTCGAAGAGGAACAGGCCCTCCTCGACCGCGCCAGTGCCTGGACCCGCAAGAAGGCCGAACGCGGCTATCACGCCATCACCTGGCCCGTCGAACACGGCGGATTGGGATTGCCCCGCGAATACGCCCGGGCCTTCTCGAAACTCGAGGCCCTCTTCTCCACTCCGACCGGTCACGAGACCCACTCGGTGACCATCGGTCTCATTGCGCCGACCATCAACATCTACGGCACCCCCGAGCAGAAGGCCGACTTCGTCGGTCGTTTCCTGGCCACCCGAGACCTGTGCTGTCAGTTGTTCTCCGAACCGGGGGCCGGTAGCGACTTGGCATCGCTGGCCTGTCGCGCCGAGCGGGATGGCGACGAATGGGTGATCAACGGCCAGAAGGTCTGGAGTTCCGGCGCCCAATTCTCGAAATATGGCGAACTCATCGCCCGCAGCAACGTCGACGTGGTCAAACACAAGGGAATGACCGCCTTCATCATCCCGATGGATCTGCCTGGTATCGAGATTCGTCCCATCAAGCAGATGAGTGGTGGCTCGTCGTTCAACGAAGTGTTCTTCAACGACGTTCGGATCCCGGACTCCATGCGCCTCGGACCCGAAGGCGAAGGCTGGAAAGTGGCACTCACCACTCTCGGCTTCGAACGCGACCACTCCGGAGACGGCGGCGGAGGGGGGTCGCGCGTAGGCGGATCC
>JBMTPW010000283.1:0-2734 GCA_049444115.1 Ilumatobacteraceae bacterium
CCTCGAAGTTGTAGCCGTTCCAGGGCATGAACGCGACCAGCATGTTCTGGCCCAGCGCCAGTTCGCCGATGTCGGTCGACGGGCCGTCTGCCAATACGTCGCCGCGCTCAATGCGGTCACCCACGCGCACCAGCGGACGCTGGTTGATACAGGTGTTCTGGTTGGAGCGGGTGTATTTCACCAGATTGTAGATATCGACACCGGCGTCATTGGCGCCGATTTCCTTTTCATTGGCACGCACCACGATGCGGGCGGCATCGACCTGGTCGACCACGCCGCCGCGCAGGGCGTTCACGGTCACACCGGAGTCACGCGCCACGGCGCGCTCGATGCCGGTGCCGACCAGCGGCTTCTGGCTGCGCAGGGTCGGAACGGCCTGGCGCTGCATGTTCGCACCCATCAGGGCGCGGTTGGCGTCGTCGTGCTCGAGGAACGGAATCAGCGCAGTCGCCACCGAGACGATCTGCTTGGGTGAGACGTCGATGAATTCGACCTCGTTCGGCGACACGGTCAAGATGTCGGTGGTGGCACCGAAGAAGCTCTCGGCTTCCAGCATCTTGCGGAGGTCCTCCAGGCTGGCGGCCTGAGGCGAGCGACGCACGAGGATCTTGTCGTCCTTGAACGAACCGTCCGGGTGGATGGCGGTATTGGCCTGGGCGACGACGTACTTCTCTTCTTCGTCGGCCGGCATGTAGACGACCTTGCTGGTGACGCGGCCGTTCTCCACCTTGCGGTACGGGCTCTCGATGAAGCCGAACTCGTTGACGCGGGCATAGGTGGAGAGGGCGCCGATCAGACCGATGTTCGGGCCTTCTGGAGTCTCGATCGGGCACATCCGTCCGTAATGCGAGAAGTGCACGTCGCGCACTTCGAAACCTGCGCGCTCACGGCTGAGACCTCCGGGTCCGAGAGCCGACAGACGACGTCGGTGGGTCAGACCGGACAACGGGTTGACCTGGTCCATCAACTGCGACAACTGACTGGTTCCGAAGAACTCCTTGATCGCTGCCGAGACCGGTCGAATGTTCACGAGCGTGCTCGGGGTGATGGATTCGGGATCCTGAGTGGTCATGCGTTCGCGCACCACTCGCTCCATGCGGGACAGACCGATGCGGACCTGGTTCTGGATCAGCTCGCCAACGGAACGGATGCGCCGGTTGGCGAAGTGGTCCTGATCGTCGAGGCGGTAGCCGGGCTCCTGCTTGACCAGATGCAACATGTAGGAAATGGCCGCCAACACCTCGTTCGGACGCAGAACGTTGGCATCGTCCGGGTCGCTCTCGATGGGGCGCTTGTTCGGATCGTCCAGTTCGACGGCGAACTTGGCACCGCGCTTGCGGGTGCCGGACCCGAACATGGCGTCCAACTTGGCGATCTCCTCGCCGAGTTTGCGGTCCAACTTGTACCGACCCACGCGCGACAGGTCGTAGCGCTTGGAATCGAAGAAGGCGTTCTTGAAATAGGCGCGAGCCGATTCGAGCGAGGGCGGTTCGCCGGGACGGGCTCGCTTGTAGATCTCGATCAACGCTTCGTTCTGGGTGGGCGCGATACTGCGCTCCTTTTCCCACTGACCCTCGAGGAAATCGAAGTAGGCCACGAAACGATCGAGGAATCCGGGTGCGTGCTCCTCGTCGTAACCGAGAGCGCGCAACAGAGTGAAGATGCTCATCCGGCGCTTCCGCGCCACGCGCGTACCGGCGGTGACGTCCTTGCCGGGCTTCTGCTCGACATCGAACTCCAGCCATTCACCGCGCTGGGGGTGGATGGTGCCCTTCACCAATTGGTGCTTGGCCAGGTTGCGGAGACGGAATCGCTCACCCGGTTCGAAGATGACGCCTGGGGAACGGACCAACTGCGACACGACCACGCGCTCGGTCCCGTTCACGATGAAGGTTCCCTTGTCGGTCATCATCGGGAAGTCACCCATGAAGACCAACTGTTCGCGGATTTCGCCGGTCTGACGATTGGAGAACTTCGCCCGCACCAGAATCGAACGCTGATAGGTGTGGCCCTTTTCGCGGCACTCCTCCACGCTGAACTTCGGCTGCGGGAACAAGTCCTCGTCCGTCGGGTCGTATTCGAGGGTCAGACTCAGGTTGCCGTGGAAGTCCTCGATCGGCGAAATGTCCCGGAAGGTCTCGGCCAATCCTTCTTTCAAGAAATGCTCGAAGCTCTCCTTCTGGATGGCCAGAAGATTGGGGAGAGCCAGAACCTCGTCGAGGTTGGCGAATGAATAACGCTCGCGGGCGGATGTTCGAGAGGCCACGTTGAACTCCTAAGGCTGAATGGCTAAGAACTCGGCGCTCTCAAGCGACCGACGAGTTGAGGGAAGGCGGGATGACGGCTGAAGAGAGGGAGAACCCACCAGGGTGGGAGGTGACAGAGGACGACGAAGAGGCCCCACCTGCAGACAGTTCCGGTACTGGACCTGAATTCAGGGAACGAAAAAGACAGAGGCGACGCACGGCAACTGACGAGACTACCGCTCACAGGCACGAATCATCAACCGCAGCCGGGCAAATGACCGGACGGTCCCGGACCTTGCGGCCCGCTCGTCGCCCAAGGTAAAGCCCGCAGCCCGCGGGGTCAAGCACCACCACTGACCGCCGGCTGGGGATGCTGTGAGGCTGGCCCCAAGGGGCCGGCTGAAAACCCAAGAGGCCGACCCCAAAGGGCCGACTGAAAACCCAAGAGGCCGACCCCAAAGGGCCGACTGAAAACCCAAGAGGCCGAC
>JBMTPW010000284.1:0-2726 GCA_049444115.1 Ilumatobacteraceae bacterium
ACCAAATCAGGATTGGTGTTGGGGATGGGAGAGACCGTTGCCGAAGTGGACGGGTGTCTGGCCGATTTGGCGGCCATCGGCGTGGACATCGTGACCATCGGTCAGTATCTGCGGCCAACCTCGCACCACGTGCCGGTGGCGCGGTGGATCCATCCCGACGAGTTCCGTCGTTGGAAGGACGTCGGCGAAGCATTCGGCATCGGTCACGTGGAATCGAGTCCGTTGACTCGTTCCAGTTATCACGCGCGTCAAGCAGCCGATGCCGTTCCGGTGACCATTGGGGCCCGCCGGTAAGGTGACCTCGTGAGTGGCGCAGCGATGACCTCAGCAGTGTTCGCCGAGCGAGTGCGACGGGCCCGGGCGGAAATGGTCGCCCAGGGTGTGGATGTGGCGCTGTTGTCGGTGGGTCTCGACCTGCCGTACTTGATCGGATACAACGCCATGCCGCTCGAGCGTTTGACCATGCTGGTGCGGCCACGTGACGGACAGGCGACTCTGGTCATTCCACGCCTCGAAGCACCGCGGGTGACTCCGCTACCGGATGTCTTCGACATGGTGCCCTGGGGCGAGACGGAGGACCCGGTGGTGCTGACAGCACGCCTCGTGGGGACGGCGCGCGTGGTGGCGGTTGGCGATCAGATGTGGGCACGATTCCTGGTGGATCTCTTGCCGCTCTTGCCCGGTGCGACGTTCCGCAAAGCAGTCGACGTGATGGCGCCGTTGCGCATGCACAAGGACACCACCGAGATCGAGGCCTTGCGAGCCGCCGGTGCGGCCGTGGATCGGATTGCCGCGCAATTACAGGCCGGTGAGATTCCCTTGGTGGGTCGCACCGAGGCGCAGGTGTCGGCCGACCTCTCGGCGCGCATCCTGGCCGAAGGTCACGACGTAGTGAACTTCGCCATCGTGGCCGCGGGAGAGAACGCCGCCAGTCCGCATCACCATCCTGGTTCCCGGGTCATTCGCACGAACGAAATCGTGCTCTGCGATTTCGGCGGCACCATGAAGGGGTATTGCAGCGACATCACGCGCTGTGTGTACCTCGGATCGGTGCCGGGTGACATCGCCGAGGCCTACGCCGTGCTCCGCGAGGCCGAGGCCGCGGCAGTTCGGGCGGCCGTGGTGGGAACTCCCTGTGAAGAAGTGGACGCCACTGCTCGGCGCATCATCACCGAGGCCGGCTTCGGCGAGTACTTCATCCACCGCACCGGGCACGGCATCGGACTGGATGCCCATGAAGAGCCCTACATCGTGAGTGGGAACACCTTGCCCTTGGCTGCTGGTCACGCCTTCAGCATCGAACCGGGGATCTATATGCCTGGCCGATGGGGCATGCGGCTGGAGGACATCGTGGTGGCCACGCCCGGTGGGCCGGACCCGATGAATCGGGCCGACCATGCGTTGGCAACACTGGACGTCTGATCGAGCGCTGTCAGAGGTTGGCGATACTGAGCACGATCTGCACCTGCAGGGCCAGGAGTGCCAGGGCGAAGGCCAGCCCGCCGGTGATGACGACATTCAGACGCCGCTCGATGCCGTCGATACGCCGCTCGATGCCATCGATACGTCTCTCGACAACGTCGATATCCCGTTTGCGGGCAACATCGCTCCAACTGGTGGGAGGTAGATAATCCATCAGGTTGTCGGCCACGTCATCCCCCAAGATTCGTTTGAGTTCGAGATGCAACTCGAACCGCCGTGCATCCGATACGCCCATGGTAAACCTCCGTGGAGGACGTGTTCACGACAGGGAGGGCCGATGCGCCCTAACAGTGGCGAATTCAGGAGTGGATGGACCCGGAGGTGGCGCGCAGACTGGCGGCGGTGTGGCCCGTGCGTTGGGCGATGATTTCGGCACAGATGGCAATGGCGGTTTCTTCCGGTGTCCGACCACCGAGATCGAGACCGATGGGCGACATGAGCCGGGCCAGATCCTTGGGATCGGTGACGCCGACTTCGGCCAGGCGTTCCAAACGTTTGGTGTGGGTCTTGCGACTACCCATGACGCCGATGTAACCAACGCGCGTGGCAAGTGCACCCTGAACCGCAGGGACGTCGAATTTCGGATCGTGGGTGAGGATGCATACGGCATCACGCGGACCCAGTGTGTGGCCGCGTCGTTCGAACATCGGTGCGGGCCAGGTGACCATCACTTCATCGGCCATGGGAAAGCGCCGCTTGGTGGCGAAGATCTCGCGGGCATCGCACACCGTCACTCGGTAGCCGAGCACCTTGGCCACTCGACCGAGAGCGGCGGTGAAGTCCACGGCACCGAAGATCCACATCTGCGGCGGCGGCGAGAAACTCTCGATGAAGACCGACACGGTGGGGGTGTCGACGAGGTCCTCGGGAGTGGCTTGACCCTCGGGTCCGTAATGACGCACACCGGTGCGACCGGCCTCCAATTCACCGGCGGCATCGCGGGTGGCGACCCGATCGAGTTCGGGATGCCCGAGTGATCCTTCGACGTGTTCACCGGTGTCGTCGCGATGTACCAGCAACTTTGCACCGACACCCGGACCGTCGATGACCGTGGCGAGGGCCACCGGCGTCTCGGCGCGCACGAGGGCGCTGAAACGTTCGTACAGATTGCCAGCCATTACGCGCTCACCAATCGAGTTGCTCGATGTACAGCCGGATGGTGCCTCCGCAGGTGAGACCCACGGCGAAGGCCTCGTCGTCGCTGTAGCCGAAGGTCACCATGCGACCCGGGGCATTCTCGGACA
>JBMTPW010000285.1:0-2717 GCA_049444115.1 Ilumatobacteraceae bacterium
CCCACCTCGTGACCATGTTGACCGGGCTCGGACACCGAGTCGATGATCAGGGCACCCATTCCACGGAGAGTTGCGACTATCCACCGATCTGCGCCGGAATCGGGCGGACCGTCCGGGACGGGCGAGCAGATCTGGGCATCGTGCTCGGAGGCAGCGGGCAAGGCGAGCAATTGGCGGCCAACAAGGTGCGCGGGGTGCGCGCTGCATTGTGCAACGACCTCTACACGGCGCGCATGGCGCGGGCCCACAACGATGCCAATGTGCTCTCGATCGGGGCTCGGGTCGTCGGTACCGGGCTGGCTGAGGAAATCGTCACAACCTTTCTTTCGACCCCTTTCGAAGGTGGTCGTCACGCTCGACGGGTGGCACAGTTGAGCCAACTGGAAGACGAATTCTGACCAGCCGAGAAGAGATCACGATGCCCTTTCCCTCAGACAGCGATCCCGATCTGGAAGTTCAGCGCCTCCTGGCTCAGGAGTTCGAACGTCAGACCACCGGACTGCAGTTGATCGCCAGCGAGAACTTCACGTCTCCAGCGGTCATGCGTGCCGTGGGCAGCGTCCTCACCAACAAGTACTCCGAGGGGTACCCGGGCAAGCGCTACTACGGCGGAAATCAAGTCGTCGATTCGATCGAGTCCCTGGCCATCGAACGGGTCAAGGCGCTCTTCGGTGCCGACCACGCCAATGTGCAGCCGCATTCCGGAGCGAACGCCAACATGTGCGTGTACCAAGCATTCTTGAACGCCGGTGACACCGTGCTCGGTCTCAGTCTCGATCACGGCGGGCACCTGACGCACGGATCGCCGGTGAACGCCAGCGGCAAGCTCTACAACTTCGTGCCCTACAAGGTGACCCCTGGTGACGAGCGGATCGACATGGATCAGGTGCGGGATCTGGCGCTCGAGCATCGGCCGCGCATGATCGTTGCCGGCACCACCAGCTACCCGCGCCGGATCGATCCGGAACCCTTCAAAGTGATCGCCGATGAAGTGGGCGCGTATTTTCTGTACGACGCCGCTCATCTGGCGGGCCTCATCGCTGGCGGTGCGTATCCGAACCCGGTGCCCTTCGCGGATGCCGTCACCTTCACCACGCACAAGACTTTGCGCGGTCCGCGTGGCGGTTGCATCCTGTGCAAGAGCGAGCATGCGGCCGCAGTGGACAAGTCGGTGTTCCCGGGATGGCAGGGTGGACCTCTCGAACACGTCATTGCTGGAAAGGCGGTGGCATTCCGGGAGGCGGCCAGTCCGATGTTCAAGGAGTACGCCGCGCAAGTGATCGCCAATGCCTCGGCCCTGGCTCAGGCTCTGGCCGAGAGTGGGTTCCGGTTGGTATCGGGAGGAACGGATTCGCACCTGATGGTCGTGGACCTCCGGCCTTTCGACGCCGAACTCACCGGTAAAGAAGCCCAAGCGGTCCTCGATCTCGCCGGGATCACCTTGAACAAGAACACCATTCCCGACGACCCCCGCAGTCCCTTCGTCACCTCCGGAGTTCGCATCGGCACACCGTCGGTCACCACTCAGGGCATGGGTCCGGCAGAAATGGCGACGATCGCCACTCTCATCGCCAGAGCTCTGCGCGGCCGGTCCTCGGAATCCGAGGTGGCTGCAGTGCGGGCCGATGTCGCCGCACTTTGCGCAGCATTTCCGGCCTACCCGGACGGCTGTTGACCCGTTCCGAATAGTCTCGGTCCGTGCCGAATACCGCGGGCTATCTGTTCATCGGTTTCATCGCTGCGGTGGTGACCTTTGCGAGCACCGCGGTGGTGATCGAAATCGCCCGACGACGCGGCTGGGTGGTGGAACCAGGCGATCGCCGGGTCCACGAAGTGGCCACTCCTGATGTGGGTGGAATCGCCATGTTCGTCGGTTTCCTGGTGGCCCTCGTTGTGGCCTGGCAAATGGACCGCTTCTCCTTGGTTTTCGACAACAACTCCGAACCCCTCGGCGTCCTGTTGGCGGCCCTGGTCATCTTCGCCACCGGCCTCTTGGACGATTTCCGCGAAATTTCCAGTCCAGCCAAGACCACCGGAGCCGTATTGGCTGGGCTGATCCTGGTCTGGTTCGGAGCCACCATGTTCTATTTCCGCGTTCCGTTCCTGGATGTCTTCGTTCTGTCGGATGATTGGATCCCGATCATCACCATTCTTTGGGTGCTCGGCATGAGCCAGGCCGTGAATCTCATCGACGGTCTGGATGGATTGGCCGCCGGCATCGTGGCCATCGCCGCGGCATCGTTCTTCCTGTACAGCCGCAGGCTCGATGATCTCGGGGTCTTGGCTCAACCCAACGTCGGACCATTGATCGCCATCATCGCTCTGGGGGTGTGCCTGGGGTTCCTGCCGCACAATTTCAATCCGGCGCGCATTTTCATGGGGGACAGCGGTGCACTCTTCCTCGGATTGTTGATGGCGGTGTCCACGAGTGTGGTCGGTGGTCGCGCCGATCCGAACAGTGAGGCGTACACGCCGGGCCAGACGTATTTCTTCCTGGCTCCGCTGTTCATTCCCCTGTTCATCCTCGGTGTTCCGATCCTTGACACCATGTTCGCCATCGTGCGCCGGGCGGCTCGGCGTCAGGGTGTGGCCACGGCCGACAAGGGACACCTGCACCACCGATTGATGGACCTCGGTCACGGTCAGCGTCGCAGCGTGCTGATTCTGTGGCTCTGGACGGCCATCTTGAGTGGCTTCGTGTTGTATCCCATCTTCAC
>JBMTPW010000286.1:0-2684 GCA_049444115.1 Ilumatobacteraceae bacterium
CGGCGGTCGCCCGCGTCACGGCGGGACCAGCCACGACTGTGGGCCTTCACGATCGAGGGGCTCTTCTGCCCGGCCTCCGTGCCGACCTTGTGATCGTCGAGTTCGACGGACCCTTCGCCTGTGTTCGCAACGTACTCCGTGGTGAAGAGCTCCTCCCAGAAGCCGACGATCTCGTGGCGGTTTCGGCGTGAATCAAAATCGGCGAGTCGTCTCCGATCTTCATCCGGCACTCGTCGCCGCTGCGGCTGCCGCGCAGGCGGCATATCTCACCGCCAAGCTCACGAAGTCCCGGCAGGAGTTGGCCGAGATCATCGGTGTCGGCGGTGACGGCACGCCCACCATGTTTCTCGATCAGATCGTCGACGAGGCGGTCGTGGCAGCCGTGGAGCCGTACGGCATCAACGTCCTCTCCGAAGAGATCGGCTGGGTCGACAACGGCTCGGCTGTCACCCTGGTGATCGATCCGGTGGACGGAACCGCCAACGCCGTGGCTGGCGTACCTGCCTGTGCCTTTGCCGGCGCCATCGTGATGGCCGCAACCATCACCGATGCCCATATCTCGTGGCTGGACTCGCAACGAACGTTCAGCGCACATCGGCGGCGTGACGGAAGGTTCGACGTCTCGGAGCCCCTCGTCACGACCGGACGCCAGCAACTGCTCGGCGCCTCGATCGCCATGTTGCGCCCCCGTCCTGAGACTCGCCCCGCATGGAACCGCATCGTGGAACCGACCGAGCGTCTCCGCGTGATGGGAAGTTCGGTGATCGAAGGTTCGCTGGTCGCCCTCGGTGCGATTGATGCTTTCGTCGACGCCGGTGGTGACGTTCACCGTCTGGTCGACTTGCTCCCCCTCGTCCCGTTCGTCGAACACGCCGGTGGGGTCGTCGTCGACGCCTTCGGCCGCCCGCTCGAACTCGACACCGACATGTCGAGGCGCTGGAGCGGAGTTGTCGCTGCGACCCAAGCGCTCGCCGACGAAATCTGCTCTCTGATCGCCTGAGAAGCCTGCTCGGCCGGTTTGGTACGCAGTCAGATCAGATGATCCGCTTGCGCACCCAACCGGCCAGAAGTTCGATCGAATAGACGATGAGGAAGATGATGATGAGTAAGCCGCCCAACATCTCCCACTTCAACAACTTCGCACCCTGAAGCAGAGCGAAGCCGATGCCGCCACCACCTACGATGCCGAGGACGGCCGACGATCTGATCGATACATCGAGCAGATAGAGCGAGTTGCTCACGATGGCCGGCATCACCTGAGGGAGAACTCCCGAGAAGGACTCCTGGAATCGGGTCGAACCCGTGGCACGAATCCCGTCGCGCGGACCTTCGCCCACCTCTTCGATCGCGTCGGCGAACAATTTGGTGGCGAAGCCGTACAGACCGATAGCTAGTGCCAGAACTCCAGGCTTGGGGCCAAGACCGAGAGCGGCAACGAAGACGACCGCCACGATCAGATCGGGCAAAGCCCTCACACCCAAGATGAAAAGACGCGATGCCCCGTATATCCATCGGGCCGGGGCGACGTTTCGAGCGGCCAGAAAGCCGGTCGGAATCGCAACCAGAAGCGCCAAGAAGGTGGCGGCAAATCCCATCAGCACTGTCTCGACCAGATCGTCGAAGAACATCGACTGCCACCAATCCATCGACCTGGGCATCAACCGCCAAAGTACTCGAGGAATCTCCGGTAGACCAGTGATCAACTCGCCTAGGGACATGTCGGTGAGACGGAACGACAGGAACAACATCACCAACGAGACCGCTGCGAACGAATACATGGTGACGCGCTCGCGAGTCCACGGCGGAACGAGCCGAACTGTGGAAGTCGGAACGGTGGTAGCTCTCGACTCCGGCATGAAATCGGCCGCCTTCGGCCCCCCTCGCAACTTCTGAAGGAACGAAACCTTGGTTCGATTGTGGCCGAGAATCGTCGAACGAACACTCGTCGAGACTCCCTCGACCACCACGATGAGAGCGATGATCAGGAGCGTGACACCCAGCAGTTCCGGGTATCGCAGGCCTCCCTGGTAGGCGCGTATCTGCAAGCCGATTCCACCGGCACCCACCAACCCGAGGAGCGTTGCCGATCGGAAGTTGATGTCGAGGCGATACAACGTGGCGGCGATGAAGGCGGGGATGATCTGTGGAAGGACACCTGCGGACAATTCCTGGAAACGAGAGGCCCCAGTTGCCGAAACTCCCTCGCGCGGCCCCTTGTTGATCTGTTCGATGGCGTCAGCGAACAGCTTGCCGAGCATTCCGACGGCGTGAAGACCGAGCGCGAGCACTCCCGGCAGAACCCCGATGGAATAGACACGCACGAAGATCAGAGCAAACACCAGGTCGGGAATCGCCCGGGTGAAGACAATGATCCCTCGAGCCACCCAGCGAATGGGTCCGAACTTGACGATGTTGCCGGCCGCCAGGAAACCGAGCGGTACCGCCACGACGAAGGCGATCGTGGTGCCGACGAAGGCCATGAAGAACGTGTCGAGAACCGAGTTCCACACCGGGCCGATCTCTTGAATGGTCGGCGGCCACATACGTGACAAGAGGTTGCCGATGTCGGCGCGCTCGAAATATAGCGTGAGCGGATTCACGCCGATGTCGTAGATCGAGTACAAGGCGACGGCGACGAAAACGATTCCGACCGTCCACATGATCAGTCGTTGAACCGTCCAGGG
>JBMTPW010000287.1:0-2674 GCA_049444115.1 Ilumatobacteraceae bacterium
AAAGGCCCCGTCAAAGACGATGACCCGATCGCCAACGGCCGACATATAGGGCTGGCGAGTCATCAGGGCCACGATATCGCTGTCTCTAGTAGCGTGCAGATGTGACCCGAGGACCGATCTACACCCGCGACGGAGACGATGGGACCACTGTTCTCTTCTATGGCGGAAGGGTGAAGAAGGACAGTGTTCTGCCCCGGGCCTATGGTGCAGTGGACGAAGCCCAAGCGTTCATCGGTGTGGCTCGAGCCGAAGCCGGACCAGGTTCGGAAGTGGAGACCATCTTGATTCCGATCATGCGTGATCTCTGGGTGTTGATGGCCGAGTTGGCCACCTTGCCGGAGAACCGTTCGAAGTTGGAGCCCGGCACGACCTGTGTGGAAGAGAGCATGGTCACCCGTCTCGAAGTTCTCATCGACGATCTCACGGCCCGCTTTCCACCGGTCAACGAGTTCGTGGTTCCCGGTGGCAACAAGGTGGCCGCTTGGTTGGACGTGGCCCGAACGGTGGTGCGGCGCGCCGAGACGTATTCACTGCCAGCGGCCCCGGCGCCCTCGGTGGTGGTGCCCTATCTGAATCGTCTGTCGGATCTCTTGTGGACGATGGCCCGGTGGCAAGAGGGACAGAGCCTGCCGGTGCGAAGTATCACCTGACCCGTTCTCGGCTCAAACTTGATAAGTTCAATTGGGTCGCAGATAGGCATATCAACTTGAATGCAGGGTTGCGGCTGCCCTGCTCAGCGAGATGTCATGGCCCGAGGACGACCCAGTCGACACACCATCTATGGGCGCCTCGAACGCGCCATCGAGGATCTTCGGACGCGCCTTGGGGGCCTCCCGTCTCCCAAGGACTCCGAGACGATCTGGTCGAACATCTGGCATCTGGAAGCCCATCACTCCACGGCGTTGGAGGGGAACACGCTTGTTCTACGCGAAGTCGAAGCTTTGCTGGAACAGGGGCGTGCGGTTGGTTCCAAGCCGCTCAAGGAATACATTGAAGTCAAGGGTTACGGCGACGCTGCCCGGTGGGTGTACGGCCAGGCGCTCGAACCCGATGATTGGAGCGCTGACGGGCTGGTCAGTATCAACGAGGTACGTCGCATTCATCGCATGGCAATGGGGCCTGTTTGGGGTATTGCCCCGCACGAGCATGCGACGCATGCCGAGTCACCAGGCAACTTTCGCGTCCACGACATCGCTCCGTTCTCTGCGGGAATGTCCCCACCTCCATGGCCCGATGTTCCGGCGCATGTGCACGATTGGGTTGCCGATGTGGTGCGAATTGGTCACGAGTTTTCTCGATCCCGGTCACTTCGAGAGCCGCTTCCCGAAGTACTTGCCCGAATTCACAACCGCTTCGAGCAGATTCACCCGTTCCTCGACGGCAATGGAAGGACCGGTCGGCTCCTTGTCAACCTCATCCTGGTGCGATTCGGTTACCCACCCGTGGTCGTCTTCAAGTCCCAACGCGACGACTACCTGCGCTCCATGCAGAAAGCCGATGCCGGTGATGTCGGTCCATTGGGTGAGGTCATTGCACGGGCGATGATCGACAATCTGAATCGGTTCATCTTTCCGGCCATCGCTGGTCCATCCCGGCTCGTGCCACTCGTGGCACTGGTCGACGAGAACCACACCTTGGCCGGGCTTCGCCAAGCGGCGCAGCGAGGTCGACTCGAGGCTCGGCAAGGTGTCGATGGCCTCTGGATGAGTTCGCGCCGAGCAGTGGAGGATTACGACAAGTCCAAACACCGACGGCGCCCGGCGCCCAGTTGACCTCCAAGTGCGGGTAGAGCCTGGGTCGTCACGCCGATGGGCGTGCCAGAATGAGTCCATGACATTCGCCCTGGATTCCGCCCGTTCCGTCCCTCGCTCCGCCGATGTGGTGGGTGTCCCAGTGGGGACCACCGGTCCCGTCGGGCGCCAGGTCGGTCTCTCTCGGGCGGCCCTCACGGCGCACGGATTCGAGGGCAAAGTGGGCCAAACGTTGGTGCTGCCCAAGGCCGAGGGTCCGACGGTGATCGCCGTTGGAATCGGGGATCCGAAGAAGGTCGGGGTGCACGAGGTCCGTGATGCCGCCGCGGCTCTGGCCCGGGCAAGTGCAAAGCGCTCCCATGTGGCCACGTCCCTTGCCGATGCCGCCACCAGCGATGGGCGCGGTGCGGCCCAGGCCGTGGTGGAAGGTTTCGTGTTGGCGTCGTATCGCTACACGGCTCTGAAGACCAAGAACAATCATTCCGTGCCGGCACTTACCTTGGTGGCTCCCGCCGAACGTGCTCGCAGCGTCAACAGTGGAATCGAACGTGGTCGCGTCACGGCCACCGCTGCCACGTTGGCGCGTGATCTGGCCAACACGCCACCGGCGCATCTGACGGCCCGCATGTTGGCCGATCGGGCCGTGCAGGTGGCCCAGGCCTCCGGTCTCGACGTGGAAGTGTTCGATCGCGACAAATTGGAAGCCATGGGCTGTGGCGGTCTCTTGGGCGTGAACCGCGGCTCCACTGAACCGCCACGCATGGTGAAGTTGACCTACACGCCCCGCGATGCGCGCAACCATCTGGTGATGGTTGGCAAGGGCGTCACCTACGACTCGGGCGGAATTTCGCTGAAGCCGAGCGACGCCATGCACGCCAACATGAAGATGGACATGACCGGCGCCGCCTCGGTGCTGTCGGCCA
>JBMTPW010000288.1:0-2665 GCA_049444115.1 Ilumatobacteraceae bacterium
CCGCGACCTCCGGCTTGACAGGCCGGCGTGAACTCCAACTTCACCACGAGACCAGGAATCGAACTTCGAGTCGAACTTCGATTTCGGCTATTCATACATCGAGTGCATGACACGTTTACATGACACACGGACATGGCACAAGGACATGACACTTTCAGTATGGCACCCCCAACGGGATTCGAACCCGTGCCGCCACCTTGAAAGGGTGGTGTCCTAGGCCACTAGACGATGGGGGCTAGGTACTCGTCCGATTGAGAGCACGTGAACCCTACCAGGGCTCCTGGGGGATGCCACTCGGGAGGGAATCGAGGGTTGGCGCACTGGCGTCGCAGGTCGATGGGGATCCCGGTACGTCACGACTTCCGATGTTCGGAGTCCCATCCCTTCATGCGGGCGGCGATCGCGCATTCGAGCAACCACGACAGGTAGTTGTACAGATTCATCTCGTTGGGATGCCCGACATTGCCCGCCGGGGACTCGTCATCGTCCTGGCCGTCGATGTCGAGCAAGGTTCCGAGCACCAGTCGTACGCTGTTGAGAGATCGGGAAAACGCGTCCAGGTCCTCGGCACTCACCTCCGACGTGCCTTCCTCGGCCAGGAACTCGTCCACGCGCATGATGGCCTCCAGTCGACTGGCCACCAATTCATCGCGCATGAAGTGCTCGTATTCCGATTGGGCTTCGGTGTCGACGTCGTCCAGATACGCCGGCGGAAAGAGTCGACTCATCTTTGCGTCATCGGCTGTCGTCGTGCTCAGGAGTTCCCGAACTTCGCCGATCAGTCGTCGCAATAGGTGGCGCTCGTCGGGATCGAGGTTGCATCGGTACCCGCGACGCGTGAATTCGAAGGGAAGGGAGCGGCGGGCCATGGCGGTCGAATCTGCTCACGAACCCGCGGCGTCGCCGTCTTTTTCCATGGTGGCCCACAGTCCGTGCTCGTGCAGTCGGTACACGTCCATCTCGGCCTTCTCGCGGTTCCCGCTGGAAACCACGGCCTTGCCCTTTTCATGGACGTCCAACATCAATTGGGTGGCTTTGTCCAGGCTGTAGCCGAACAACTTCTGGAACACGAAGGTGACGTAGCTCATCAAGTTGATGGGGTCGTTCCACACGAGAACGATCCAGGGTCGGTCGGCCACCGTCGATTCGCTCACATCCTCATCGGGGCGCACGACAGTGGAAGGACCGGCGGCGACGAGAGTCACGCCATCACTGATCACCTGTCCATTGTCGCGGTTTGTGGACCGTTTCGCACCCCCATACGATCAAGAGCGATGTCTGTCGGCTCGCGTCCCATCGTTCCGTCGCGGCTGGCTCCTGGTGGGGTGATCTCGCACGGATCCCGGCGCCAACCCACATCGGTGCTCGGCGGGTATGTGGCCTTGATGAAGTTGCGCGTGGTCGAACTCTTGCTCATCACCACCGTGCCGACCATGGTCTTGGCCGAGCAGGGTTGGCCCTCGTGGTCGCTGGTCGGGGTCACGCTCCTCGGAGGAACCTTGGCTGCCGGTGGGGCGAACGCCATCAACATGGTCGTCGACCGGGACATCGATGCCTTGATGGAGCGAACCCGAACCCGACCCCTGGTCACTGGACTCATCTCGCCGCGCGCCGCCCTGGTGTTCGCCGTCGCTCTCGAGGTGGCGGCCTTCGGCGTCTTGTGGTCCGGAGCCAACCTGCTGTCGGCCCTCCTGGCACTGTCGGCCACCCTGTTCTACGTTTTCGTCTACACCCTGTGGTTGAAGAGGACCAGCCGACAGAACATCGTCATTGGCGGCGCCGCCGGTGCAGTACCAGTGCTGGTGGGCTGGGCCGCGGTGCAGGACTCATTGGCCTGGGAGCCGGTCGTCCTCTTCGTTGCGATCTTCCTGTGGACCCCACCTCATTTTTGGGCCTTGGCGATCCGCCACGCCGATGAATACCGGGCCGCACAGGTTCCGATGCTTCCGGCGGTGGCGCCGATGGACCAGACCATCCGCCAGATGGTGGTGTATTCGGTCGCCCTCACCGCGAGCACCCTGATCCTGGTCCCGGTGGCCGATTCAGGCCCCATTTATTGGGTCACGGCGGTGCTTTTCGGCGGTGGATTCATACTGAGCGTCGTGAATCTGGGTCGGGACCCATCGGCCCGGCGATCCATGCGCGTGTTCGCCCTGTCCATCACCTATGTGACCGTGCTCTTCTTGGCACTGGCTGTCGACGTCTTGGTGCGCAAGGGAATCTGAACCCGGCGCGCATTGTGAACATGAGATTGGCCGGGATTTCCCTCTGAGCAGGGCTTTGGGGGTAATGTCGGATTCGGAGACCATGCAGGGATCAGGGGAGCCGATTCCCCTCGTTGCGCGTGAATCGAGCCGACCGGAATGACATCAATTCAAACGCACCACGCCGTCGAGACGTCGAGTGAGACCCCGGCCATCGCCACGTGGCTGACTTCCACCGATCACAAGGTGGTCGGTCGCCTCTACATCGGCTCCGGTGTGGTCGGGCTCGTTGCCGGACTGGTGCTTGCGGTCCTGGTAGCGGTGGAGCGCATCGATGCCGACGGATATCAAATCCTCGGGTCGGATACGGCAGCGCAACTCCTGGCAGCGGCGCGTCTCCTGCTCACCTTCGGTGGCCTCGTACCAGTCATTTACGGACTGTCTCTCGCAGTCGTGCCCCT
>JBMTPW010000289.1:0-2651 GCA_049444115.1 Ilumatobacteraceae bacterium
CGGTCGTATCAAGGATGCGAAACTGGATGAGCTTCTGGACGCCAACCGAGCTTCGACGGATCCCGCTGAGAAGAAGCAGATCGCTGAGGACATCAACCGTCTGTTCGGCACTGAGTGCTACAACCTCTGGGGTTCGTATACGGTGTGGATGCTCGGCTACGAAGACACAATCCAAGGACTGGATGCTGGCAACTTGACCAATCCTGAGGGTGACCGTGCACTGGAGGGTGGCGGAATCGCCGGAACCTTCTATCCGCACACCGCCTGGGTGCAGCAGTAAGAACCTGATGTCCAGCGACACCGTGGAGGCACCGAACCGATGAGATACTTCCTGCAGAAGTTTTCGCAGTTGCTCATCGTGGTATTCGCCGTGACCTTCACGGTGTCGCTGGCCCTCGGGGCCATCCCCAATGCCGAGGAACGCATCATCGCCGCCAAGGGCAGCGGTGCGATCAACGAAGAAGAAAAGAACAAACTCCTCGATTCGCTCAACTTGCGCGAGCCGACCCTCGTTCAATACGGATATTTCGTCCAGGATCTGGTGACGCTCGACTGGGGCGTCACCCTGAACGGGAATCAGCCCATCAGCACCTCCATTTCCGACGGTCTCAAGATCTCTGTCCGGTTGATGATCTATGGACAGTTCGTCGCCCTGTTGCTGGCCATTCCGGCCGCTCTGGCGGCCGCATACCGAAGCGGTGGTCCATTCGATCGTTTCTCCACCACCGTCTCCTTCGGATTCATCTCCACACCGAATTACGTCCTCGCCACGGTTCTCGGACTGTTGCTGACGGTACGTTGGAAGCTCTTCCCGGCCATCTCCGAGGACATCGGTTTCTTCGAAGCACCCTGGGACCATTTCAAGAACTTCTTCCTACCGACGATCGTTCTCGCTCTTCCTCTGGCCGCCACCTATCTGCGTCTGCTTCGAGCCGACCTGGTGAACACCCTGCAATCCGACTTCATCACCACCGCTCGGGCCAAGGGTGTGAGCACCCCGCGCATTCTCTTCGGACACGCTCTTCGACCATCGTTGTTCTCTCTGGTCACCGCTGCGGCAGTGAACGTGGGTGCTTTGGGCGGTGGCTCCGTCGTGGTGGAAACGGCCTTCAATCTCAACGGACTGGGACGACGGACGGTTCTGGGCATCTTCGCCTCGGAATTCCGTCTGGTTCAGATCACCGTCGTGGTTCTCGCTCTCGTCTACGTGTTGACCAATTTCTTGGTGGACATCCTGTACGGCTTCTTGGATCCTCGTGTTCGCGCCGGACGGATGGGTTAGGAACGCAACATGTCCGATACAACTGCAGTGTCACTCCCCCACGACGAGCCCTCGAAGCCGAAGTTTCGTCGGCGCGGGCGGATCACCATGTGGGTCTCAGCCGTCTGGCTGATCTTCATCGTCGTCTCGGCGATCGGCGCCTCGTTTCTGCCCTATGTGAAGCACTCCTGTGACCAGTTCTCGGACAAGAAACTGTGCTCCACGCATGTCAAGACCAATCCCCTCCTCGCCGAGCGTCCTCCGACCTGGGCCTTCTTCTCCGATACCACGCGCCCTGTCGTGGGTGATGCTCCCGAGCGGTACGGAATGTTCGGTACCGACACCAACGGGTACGACCTCTTCAGTCGAACCATGTTCGGGGCCAGGAACTCCCTGCTCATCGGGGCCATGTCGATCATCTTCGGAATTCTCATCGGAGGAACATTGGGTTTGGTCGCCGGTTATCTCGGCAAACGGGTGGACAAGGTGATCGACACGATCATGAACATCTTCTTGGCTTTTCCTGCGCTGCTTCTGGCGATCTTCATCGTGGGGTTCTTCGACAGTTCCACGACCACGCAGGCCGAATCCCGCTCCATCGTTCCGATCGTCATCGCCCTGGTGATCTTGTCGATTCCACCCATCGCCCGATTGGTGCGAGCGAACACCATCGTCTATGCCCAACGCGAGTTCGTACTGGCGGCCCGAAGTTTGGGGGCCAAGAACGGACGCATCATCGTGCGGGAGATTCTGCCCAACGTGATGCCGGCCATGGTCACCTTCGCGATCACGGGCATGGCCATTCTCATCGTGGCCGAAGGAGCCCTGGCTTACCTCGGTCTGTCGGTGACTGCCCCCACGCCCACCTGGGGGGCCATGATCTTTGGCGGACAGACCAAATTGGAAACGGCATGGTGGATCGCCATCATGCCGTCCATCGTTCTCTTCCTCACGGTCTTGGCCATCAACCTCTTGGGTGATGCCGTGAACGAGAAATTCAGGATTCGCGAGGCCATCGGATGAGTGGGCTGCAGGCAGCACTTCGGCGAGAAGGAGGATCGCTGCTCCAGGTCTCGGACCTGACCACCCATTTCCTGACCGCCGGTGGAATCGTGCGGGCTGTCGACGGCGTGTCGTTCTCTCTCCAGCACGGACAGCGGCTCGGAATCGTCGGTGAATCCGGGTGCGGCAAGACGGTGCTGTCGCGTTCGGTGATGGGCCTTCTCCCCCGCCGGAACGTGATTCGCAGCGGATCAGTCCTCTTCGAAGGCAGCGAGCTGACGACCATGAGTTTGAAGGAACGCCAGGGGATCTGGGGTGCCGAGATGGCCATGATCTTCCAGGACCCCATGACCTCGCTGAATCCGGTCATGAAGATCGGCAAACAACT
>JBMTPW010000290.1:0-2646 GCA_049444115.1 Ilumatobacteraceae bacterium
CAAGTCGGCGCCGACGTCGGCGGCCTTGGTGAAGATGCCTCCACCAACGCGGAGGAACAGAGCCAGGAGTGATCCACCGAAGCCGAAGCCCACGAGGATGACGGAGGACGTGTTCTGGAACGCCATGATGATGGCGGTGGCACCCAGCAGGCCGAGGCCCACGGTGAACATGCCCGCCACACCGCCGGTGCGGAACGCCACGGTGAGCGCGCGCGGCATGCTGTTGCTCAACGCGGCCGCAGCGGTGCGAACGTTGCCCTGAGTGGCCAAGGTCATTCCGATGTAACCGGTGAGACCCGAGGCCAAACAGCCGAGGATGAACGCCACGGTGCGCCACAGACCGGCCTCACCGAACGACAACGCCACGCTGTCGTCGGGCTTCAGGATCTCCGTCGAGGTGACGAACACGATCACGGCGAGTGGCACCAGGATGACCGCGATGGTCTTGAACTGGCGCTTCAGGTAGGCAAGCGCACCCTCTTGAATCGCCTTGGCGATCTCGATCATTTTCGCGGAGCCTTGGCTCTCGGACAGGACCTTCTTGACGAGGAAGAAGCCAACTCCGAGGGCGAGAAGGGCAGCTGCCGCGGACAACCACAGAACGGCCCATTCACCACCTTTCAGCGTGAAGCTCTGCCAACCGCCTTCTGCGGCAATAAGTGAAAACACCAGTTCTCTCCTCGAGACACTCGGGGACGGGCCGGATGACCGCCCGGCCAGGGGCGAGTGGATTGTAGAGACTCCGAGGCCCCCACGGCGAGATAGCGGAGAATCGGGGGTGGTCGGGACCCGCGGGAGGGCGCTTGTGACAGTTGGCTCCGGGCCCGTTCTTGGTGCGGACGATTTCGGGCTCCGAACCGGCCGAGGAGTAGCGTCAAGGCGGATTCACCGACGGGTGGACCGGTAGTGGCCCGACGGGGCCGTTCGCGAAAGGCGCAGGTCACGATGGCGCAGACAGTCACCAAGAGGGGTCCGGTTTCGGGCACCGCAGTCGCACGGGCGTCGCGCAAGCGCAAACCGTTCCTCATCGACCTGTATGGCACGGCCGTGGGCAAGAAATACGTGATGGCCATCACGGGTATCGGCCTCATGGGGTTCGTGGTCTTCCACATGATCGGCAACCTGAAGATGTACATGGGCGCCTCGGATCTGAACCACTACGCCCACTTCCTCGAGAAGCTGCTGTACCCGATCCTGCCCGAGAAGGTCATGCTCTGGATTCTTCGTGGTGGCCTCATCACCATGGTGCTGCTGCACATTCACGCGGCGTACACGCTGACGCTGTTGAACCGTCGCGCCCGGCCGGTGAAGTACCAGAGCGAACGCGACTATCAGGTGGCCAGCTTCGCGAGTCGTTCCATGCGCCTCACCGGCATCGTGGTTCTGCTGTTCATCGTGTGGCACTTGCTGGACCTGACCTTCGGCGCGGGCTCCGTGAACTCCTACGTGGGCACCAAGGATGGCGAGGGTCTGAAGGACGTGTACGGCGCGGTGGTGTTCAGCCTCGACCGTCTGCCGGTGGCCATCTTCTACGTGTTGGCCAACATCATGCTCGGGATCCACTTGTTCCACGGCGTGTGGAGTCTCTTTCAGTCGCTCGGCTGGAACAACCCGAAGTTCAACAAGTGGAGGCGCGGTTTGGCCTCCGGTATCTCGACCATCGTGGTGGTCGGCAACGTGTCTTTCCCCATCGCCGTTCTCGCCGGAATCGTCGGCTGACCCGGATCATCAGGAGACCATCACATGACGATCACACTCGAATCCAAGATCCCCACCGGCCCCGTGGCCGATGCGTGGAACACCTACAAGAGCGACGTGAAGCTGGTTGCCCCCGGCAACAAGCGCAAGTTCAAGGTCATCGTCGTCGGCACCGGTTTGGCCGGCGCGTCGGCGGCGGCAACGTTGGCCGAACTCGGTTATCAAGTGGATGCTTTCACCTTCCACGACTCGCCGCGTCGCGCGCACTCCATCGCCGCGCAAGGCGGAATCAACGCCGCCAAGAACTATCAAGGTGATGGCGACAGCGTTCACCGTTTGTTCTACGACACCATCAAGGGTGGCGACTTCCGCGCCCGCGAAGGAAACGTGCATCGTCTCGCCGAAGTCTCGGTGAACATCATCGACCAGATGGTGGCCCAAGGTGTTCCGTTCGCTCGCGAGTACGGCGGACTGCTCGACAACCGTTCGTTCGGTGGTGCTCAGGTGAGCCGTACCTTCTACGCCCGCGGCCAGACCGGTCAGCAGTTGTTGTTGGGCGCGTATCAGCAGTTGGCTCGCCAGATCGGTCTGGGCAACGTGCGACTGTTCAACCGCACCGAACTCGTCGATGTGGTGACGGTCGAAGGTCGTTGCGCCGGCATCGTCACGCGCGACCTCATGACCGGTGAGGTGGTGTCGCACGCCGCTCACGCTGTGGTGATGGCCACCGGTGGATACGGCAACGTGTTCTTCCTCTCCACCAACGCCATGGCCTGCAACGTGACCGCCGCGTGGCGCGCGCACCGCAAGGGCGCGTTGTTCGCGAACCCCTGCTACACGCAGATTCACCCCACCTGCATTCCGCAGAGCGATCCCACGCAGTCGAAGCTCACGCTCATGTCGGAGTCGCTGCGCCACGCCGGGCGCGGGTGGGTGCCGCAGCACCCC
>JBMTPW010000291.1:0-2634 GCA_049444115.1 Ilumatobacteraceae bacterium
CGGCGAAAATCGATCCGGCGTCGTACGCACGAATCGTTTCGGCTCCGGTCACCAGCTCGGAGGTGGACGCCAGTAGTTCCGCATTCGTTCTCCGGGTGTCGTCATAGGCCGCCACCAGTCGCGTCTGAACGCGCCGCAGTACTGCCACCAAGGGGGCGGAGACCACGAAGACCACCAGCGCCAGCAACCAGTTGTACGAGAGCATGACTGCAGCGACGATGAGCATCAGCGCACCGTTCAGGAGAAAGGCCAAACCGCCCCACGAGAAGAACTGCGAGAGTGTCTCCACATCGGAGGTGACCCTGGCGACGAGTGCACCCCGCTTTTCGTCGTTGTGGTCTTCCAGGCTGACCCGGTGAATGTGCTCGAAGATTCTCACTCGCAGATCGAAGAGGGCTTTCTCGCTGCGTCGACCAAGGCGCGCCACCGCCGTACGTTGAGCTGTTGCCGCCAGCACCAACCAGCAAGCCCCGATGCTGCACAGCACGGTGACGCGATCGATGTCGACCCGCGCCGCCGAGTCGATGCCGGATCGCGAGATTCCGGAATCGATGGCTTGCTGCAAGAGGATCGGGACGACCACGCGTCCACTGGCACCGACGAGCGCCAGCACGATTGTCAGCCCGATTCCGGCCTTCAAGGCCGGTGCAGCGCGGACTCCCGCACCGATCGTGGCCAGAGCGGTCTGGTCATTCACGACAATCACGGTCCTCGTCGTAGGCGTCCATCAGCGCGGCGAACGGCGCACAAGTGAGCAGGAGCTGGTCATGAGGTCCCTCGGCGAGGACCTGACCGGACTCCAAGAAGAGAACTCGATCGGACATTCGGATCAAACTCGGCCGAGAAGCAACCGCCACGATCGCCGTGTCCGGCAGTGCAGAGCGGAGATTGGCCAAGACCTGCGCTTCGGTGCGCGGATCGAGGGCACTGGTCGTGTCGTCCAGGAAGAGCACCGCGGGCCGAGCGAGAACGGCCCGGGCCAAGGCCAGTCGTTGACGCTGCCCTCCCGACAGACCGACACCGCGTTCGCCCACCACGGTGGCCAGTCCGTGAGGAAGATCCTCCACGAATTCGGCGTCGGCCACCATCAGAGCCCACGTGATGTCGGCCTGACTGGCGGCCCGCCCCATGGTGACGTTGTCCAGAACCGAGGCTCCGAGCAAGAAGGGTTCCTGGAACACCAGGGCCATCGAAGTCGATCGGGCTCGGATCGACCCGCTCGATGTCGGTATCAGACCGGCGAGTGCCTCCAGCAAAGTCGTCTTTCCCGATCCCGTGGCGCCGACGAAAACGGTCAGGGTGCCGGCCTCGATCCTCAGGGACACTCCCGTCACAACGGGACTGCCCTCCCCATGGGCCACCGTCACGTTGTCGGCCCGAAGAACCGCGTTGGCGATGGTGACTTCGGTCGATCCAACGGAACGCGCATCGAATGCACGTCGTGGATCGGATTCCACCACCTGGTCGGTGAGGCTGCGAATCCGTGACCGTCCAGCGAGCGAACGCGGCAGCTCCGATAGGGCATAGCCCAGGATGCGCAACGGAAACACCAAGAGTGTGAAGAGGTAGATGAAGCTCGCCAGCCCTCCGATCGACAATTCGCCGGCATTCACTCGATGGGCACCGAGGGCCACGATGCCCACGTTGGCCAGACTCGGAACGACGTCGAGCACACTTTCGAACGAACTGCGCAATCCGATGGCCTCCACACGCGCGGCCTGCACCCGCGCCGCAATGCTCGCCAAGCGCTCGGTCTCGCGATTCTCGGCGCCGAAGGCTTTCACCACCGAAACCCCTTCAAAACTCTCATGGGCAGCCGCCGAGAGAGACCCGAGTTCCTGTTGGGCGAGGTCGTACCACCGATCGACGCGTCGTTGGTACATCACGTTGGCGGCGATGAGCACCGGAAAGACCGCAATCGCCAGGAGACCGAGAACCGCGTCGTTGAGGATCAAGCCGATACCGGCGACCACCATCATCAGCACCACGCTCGAGGCATAGGGAAGCGGAGCCATGACGGCCACCGTGGCTTCCACGTCCACACCAGCGCGCGCCACCAGATCCCCAGGCGATTGCCGGCGATGCCAGGACACCGGCTGGGCCACCAGAGAATCCACCACTTCTCCGGTGATCGATTCGGCAGTGTGCCATTGCGCCTTTCCGGCCCAGGTTCGCCGCAGGATCACTCCACTGGCGCGCACAATGGCCAAGGCGACCAGGAGCAACAAGCCGAGCAACAGCGTGCGCGTGGGGACCGAACCCTCTTCGAAACGCGGCAAGACGACCCGATCGATGACCCACTGCAACGCCCAGGAGGACGCGACCGTGCACAACGCGTACACCGTTGCTCCAGCCATCGAAGTGAAGAACAGCCCGGGGTGATAAGCGATCAATTCCCGAAAGAGAGTGACGGCTCGCCGTATCCGTCGGTCGGAGGGAATCACCGACTCGGCCGCGTTCACGAACGTCCTTTGTAGCACCTCGTCCTGTCGCGCCTCGTCACGACCGTCGGACTAGATTGCCGTCATGATCATCGCCACCGATGCACTCCCCGACCAACTCGATGCCGGCCTCTTGATCCTGCGCCGGCCCCTCATCCAGGTGCGTTCGGCCTGTCGCCCGAACCTCTCCTAC
>JBMTPW010000292.1:0-2608 GCA_049444115.1 Ilumatobacteraceae bacterium
GTGGCTACAGCGAGCAGGCGTCGTCTGGCGTCGACGTCTACAGCATCAAGCAGCCGCTCGGTGTGGTGGCCGGCATCACCCCGTTCAACTTTCCGGCGATGGTGCCGATGTGGATGTTCGCCAACGCCATCGCCTGTGGCAACACCTTCGTGCTCAAGCCCTCGGAAAAGGATCCGTCGGCGTCGATGTTCCTGGCGGAGTTGTTGAAGCAAGCCGGACTTCCCGACGGAGTCTTCAACGTCGTGCATGGCGACAAATTGGCGGTCGACCGCTTGCTCGAGCATCCCGACGTGGCTGCAGTGAGCTTCGTGGGTTCCACGCCCATCGCCCGCTACATCTACGAGACCGGGACCAAGAACGGCAAGCGGGTGCAAGCCCTCGGAGGCGCCAAGAACCACATGTTGGTGCTGCCCGATGCCGACCTGGACATGGCTGCCGACGCTCTGGTGAGCGCTGCGTACGGTTCTGCCGGTGAGCGATGCATGGCGATCTCGGTGGTCTTGGCCGTCGACACCATCGCCGACGAACTCGTGACCAAGGTGCGCGACCGCATTCCCAACGTGGTCGTCGGCTCGGGCAGCGATCCCTCCAGCGAGATGGGACCACTCATCACCGCCGAGCATCGCGACAAGGTGGCCGGGTACGTGGCCGGCGCGGCCGGTGAAGGCGCCACGGTCGTGGTGGACGGTCGCGAGGGTGCGCCGAGCGAGGGATTCTTCCTGAAGCCGAGCCTCATCGATCGGGCCAAGCCGGGCATGCGTTGCTACGACGACGAGATCTTCGGTCCGGTGCTCACTGTTGTGCGGGTGGACTCCTACGAAGAAGGTCTGCATCTGATCAACGACAACCAGTTCGGCAACGGAACTGCCATCTTCACGCGCGACGGCGGCGTGGCCCGGCAGTTCCAATTCGATGTCAACGTCGGCATGGTGGGTATCAATGTGCCCATTCCTGTGCCGGTGTCGTATTACTCCTTCGGCGGTTGGAAGGCCAGCCTCTTCGGCGACCTGCACATGTACGGACCCGAGGGTGTGCAGTTCTATACCCGCAGCAAGGTGGTGACCTCGCGGTGGCCGGACCCGCGCACCAGCAAAGTCGACCTCGGATTTCCGCAGAATCGATGACCATGGACATCGGCGTCGTTCTTCAGACCACTCCTCCCAGCTCCCGGGTCGTCGACCTGGCCAAGCGGGCCGAGACCTACGGCTTTTCCCATGTGTGGACCTTCGACAGTCACATCCTGTGGCAGGAGCCGTTCCCCATCTACGCCCAGATCCTGGCCGAGACTCGCAATGTCATCGTCGGTCCGATGGTCACCAACCCGGCCACCCGGGATTGGACGGTGACCGCAAGTTTGTTCGCCACATTGAACGAGATGTTCGGCAACCGGACGGTCATCGGTATCGGGCGCGGTGATTCGGCGGTGCGCGTGACCAATGGCAAGCCCACGACGCTGGCCACATTGCGCGACAGCATCCACGTCATTCGCGAACTGGCCAATGGTCGACCCGTGGAGTACAAGTCGTCCACGTTGCGCTTGCCGTGGGCCGAGAAGTCCCGGGCCGAAGTGTGGGTGGCGGCCTACGGTCCGAAGGCGCTCGCACTGACCGGTGAAGTCGGAGACGGCTTCATTCTGCAGTTGGCCGACATCAGCATCACCGAGTGGACCATCAAAGCCGTGCGCGAGGCCGCCGTGGCTGCCGGACGCGACCCTGACGACATCACCATCTGCGTGGCCGCTCCGGCCTACGTGACCGACGGAACCGAAGCCGGACTGGCACATGGTCGCGAACAGTGCCGCTGGTTCGGGGGCATGGTGGGCAATCACGTGGCCGACATCGTCGAGCGCTACGGCGAGAGCAGTCCGGTTCCCAAGGCCCTCACCGATTACATCAAGGGCCGTGAGGGGTACGACTACAACGAGCACGGTCGGGCCGGCAACACCCACACCTCGTTCGTACCCGACGAAATCGTGGACCGCTTCTGCATCGTCGGCCCAGTGGAAACACATCTGGCCCGGTTGAACGAACTGAAGAAACTCGGTGTGCACCAGTTCTCGGTGTACCTGCAGCACGATGCCAAGGACGAAACCCTTCGGGCGTACGGGGAGAAGGTCATTCCCGCCCTCGCCGAGCAGGCACTGGCCAAGAGCTGACGCATCCTCCATGGCCGCAGCCACGCACGCGACGAGCGGTTCGATCCGCAGCGGACATCCGACGGTGATCCGACGTCTGCGGCGGGCGGGCATGTTCGTGGTGGCCCTCGTGGCGGTGGCGGCGATCTGGGAGCTCTACAAAGTGGTCGGTCCCGACACCGGCGGCAAGGTGCTCGGGTGGAACCTCCTCCCGCGATCGAATGATCAAGCCATGCCCCACGTGTGGGACATGCTGAGCCGTTACGGCCGGCCCGAACTGCGGTCCTCCGAGCGCAAGATCTGGTCGGTGGTCCTCGCCGGGGCCTGGTTCTCGTTTCGATTGTCTTTCGTGGGACTGGTCATCGGGTCGGTGCTCGGTCTCGGGTTGGCCGTGCTCATGGCCAGGTTCCGACTGGTCGAGCGGGGCATCCTGCCCTACCTCGTGGTCTCCCAGACCGTGCCACTCATCGCCCT
>JBMTPW010000293.1:0-2606 GCA_049444115.1 Ilumatobacteraceae bacterium
ACATGGCCGTGACCAAGATCAAAGTGGACAACCCCGTGGTGGAACTCGACGGGGATGAGATGACCCGCATCATCTGGCAGTTCATCAAGGATCGGTTGATCCTTCCCTACTTGGACGTTCAACTCGAGTACTACGACCTCGGTATCGAGTACCGCGACGCCACCGACGATCAGGTGACCATCGATTCGGCCAAGGCGATCCTGAAGCACGGGGTGGGTGTCAAGTGCGCCACCATCACCCCCGACGAGGCCCGCGTGGAGGAATTCGGACTCAAGAAGATGTGGAAGTCCCCGAACGGTACCATCCGCAACATCCTTGGTGGCGTGGTGTTCCGCGAACCGATCATCTGTCGCAACATTCCCAAACTGGTTCCCGGATGGACCAAACCCATCGTCATCGGCCGTCATGCCCACGGCGACCAGTACAAGGCCACCGACTTCAAGGTGCCCGGAGCGGGAACGGTGACCATCACCTACACGCCCGCAGATGGCGGCAAGCCGGTGGAAATGGAGGTGGCCACCTTCGGCAAGGACGGCGGCGTGGCCATGGGGATGTACAACTTCAACGACTCCATCCGCGATTTCGCCCGAGCGTCGATGCGCTACGGGTTGGCGCGGAACTACCCCGTGTACTTGAGCACCAAGAACACCATCCTCAAGGCCTACGACGGGCAATTCAAGGACCTGTTCCAGGAGGTCTTCGACACCGAATTCAAAGCCGAATTCGATGCCAAGGGTCTCACCTACGAACACCGTCTCATCGACGACATGGTGGCCTGTGCCATGAAGTGGGAGGGCGGATACGTCTGGGCGTGCAAGAACTACGACGGTGACGTGCAGAGTGACACCGTGGCCCAAGGCTACGGATCACTCGGACTCATGACCTCGGTTCTGATGACTCCCGACGGAAAGACCGTGGAGGCCGAAGCGGCGCACGGAACGGTGACCCGTCACTACCGTGAGCACCAGAAGGGCAACAAGACCTCCACCAACCCGGTGGCATCCATTTACGCCTGGACCGGTGGACTCAAGCACCGGGGCACACTCGACAACAATCCGAAGCTCATCGACTTCGCCGAGAAGCTGGAGAAGGTCTGCGTGGAGAGCATCGAGGAGGGCGAAATGACCAAGGATCTGGCAATCCTCATTTCGAAGGATCAGCCCTGGCTGACCACTGAGGATTACTTGGCCGCTCTCGATCGGCGTCTCCAGCAGAAGATGAAGTGAGCGACCGTGCGCGCCGTCGTTCTGCGTTCCCACGGTGGTCCCGAGGTTCTCGGTTTCGAGGAGGTTCCTGATCCGATTCCCGGGCCCGACGAGGTGTTGGTCCGCATTCGGGCGACCGCTCTGAATCGGGCCGACGTGCTGCAGCGCATGGGAGGGTACGCCGATCCGCGGCCGCACGTGACCCTGGAGATTCCAGGACTCGAATACTCCGGTGTCGTGGAAGCGGTGGGGGATCGTGTGACCCGATGGAAACAGGGTGACGCCGTCATGGCCATCGAATCCGGTGGTGCCTACGCAGAATTGATCTGCACCCATGAACGGCAGTTGATGCCGGTGCCGTCGTCGATCGACCTCGGCGATGCTGCGGCGATTCCCGAAGTGTTTCTCACCGCCTGGGACGCGCTGGTGCGACAGGGAGGTCTGACCTCTGGTCGGTGGGCGCTCGTTCATGCCGGTGCATCCGGAGTCGGGACCGCAGCGATCCAGATCGTCAATGCCATCGGGGCGCGCATCGCCGTCACCTGTTCGGAATCCAAGATGGCACTCTGTCGTGACCTCGGCGCACACGTCGTTCTGGAGCGGTCGCCCAATGATTGGTCGAGCGCGGCCCGGTCCGCAGTTCCTGGTGGATTCGACGTGATCTTGGACGTCGTCGGTGGGGACGAGGTGGAGCGAAATCTGCAGATGGCCAAGACTCGTGGCACCATCGTGCAGGTCGGCCTCATGGGTGGCGCGTCCACACAGGTGAACGTGGGACTTCTGCTGATGAAGCGGTTGACGTGGATCGGCACGACCTTGCGCGCTCGTCCGCTCGAAGAAAAGATCGCCGTGACCCAGCAGTTCATCGACGAGGTCGTACCGCTCTTCGACAACGGATCGCTCCGTCCGGTCATCGACAGTCGCTACGCCCTGGATGAGATCGCCGAGGCCCACCGGGCCATGGGAGAGAATCGCAACAGCGGAAAGATCCTGATCGACGTCGCCGCACGGTGATCGATGTCCGATCGACCGTCCCACCATTCCGGTTCGGCCCATCACTCCGGTCTTGATGGCCTGCGCGGCGTCGCCGTCATCATGGTCTTGCTCTTCCATTCGGGTCTCGGGTGGCTCCCTGGTGGATTTCTCGGTGTCTCGGTCTTTTTCACCCTGTCGGGATTCCTGATCACGTCGCTTCTGATCGACGAAGTGACCACCACGGGCGGAGTGAGCCTTCGCGCCTTCTGGGGTCGCCGGTTGCGCCGGCTCCTTCCGGCTTCCACCGTGGCCATCCTGGCCACCGTGCTCCTGGCGCCGATCTTCACGACCGCAGTCGAGGAATCCCGATTACGGGGTGACGCGATCGCTGGAACGCTGTATTACAGCAATTGGCGATATGTCCTG
>JBMTPW010000294.1:0-2601 GCA_049444115.1 Ilumatobacteraceae bacterium
GAAGCGCTGGATCGGGCGTGTCGGTATCATGGATTCTTCTTGCTCTCCGGGCACGGACTCGACGACATCATCGGTCGCACCTGGGCCGAAACGGCCCGCTTCTTCGATGCCGATCGCGCCATTCGCACGGCCATCATGCGCGACGAAGAGAATCCCCTCGGTTACTTCGATCGTGAACTCACCAAACGCAAACGGGATCACAAGGAAGTGTTCGACTTCATCGATCCATCCTTGCCGACCCTCGACTCCAAGAACCGCTGGCCCGACGGACTACCTGGCTTTCGCCGAACCATGGCGGAACTCTTCGATGCGCTGTCGGATCTCACTGATCGCACCGTCGCGCTCGTCCATGACGCACTGGCTCTCACCCCTGCTGGTCGCGCCCAGATCAGCAGCAGTCGTCACAGCAGCACCATCCGTTTGAACCATTATCCCGTCGGTGATCCTGTGCCCGAGTCCGAGCGGGCCGGTCTGGCCGTACTCGGCGACACTGCGCTCGGCTATCACACCGATCCCGGCACGCTCACCTTGCTCCTTCAGGACGACACCGGCGGCCTGCAGACCGAGTCCCTGGATCACGGTTGGATCGATGTCCCGCCGTCCGTCGGAACGATCGTGGTCAACCTCGGAGACTGCATGCAGGCCTGGACCAACGACCGCTACCGCGCGGCCGTCCACCGCGTCGTGCCGATGACCCGTTCGCGCCGGTTCAGCATCCCGTACTTCGCCAACCCGTCCCGGGAGACCATCGTCGAGCCGGTGGCCGAATTGTGCGAGGGCGCAGCGCGGTACCGCCCCTTCGGGTGGCGCGAATTCATGGCGGCCCGGGCCTACGACAACTTCAAGGACCTGGGCGCCGAGGACACCCAGGTCACCGACTTCCGGGTTGGCGCCACCTGACGAATCGGGACTGGCCCGGTCACCTGGCCTCATAGCGATTCCAGTTCGGAATGCCATCAGTCACTAAATTTGGATCGACTCAAAAGTTAGTGCTAATTTGGGATCCGTGACGACCTCCCATTCCGAAGTCCTCCGTCATCTCGGGGTCTACGTCACCCCGCAGCGCCTGGCCGTCATGAAGGCCGTCGCCGATCATCCTCACGGCACCGCTGATGTCATCAGCGATGCCGCCCGAGCCGAAATCGGCACCATCTCTCGTCAGTCCGTCTACGACACCCTCGGCCTGCTGGTCGACAACGGCTGTATCCGTCGCATCCAACCCATCGGATCACCGGCCCTGTACGAGAGCCGCGTCGGAGACAATCACCACCACTTGATCTGTCGGGACTGCGGCCGTGTCGTCGATGTCGACTGCGCCGTCGGATATCGACCCTGCCTCGAAGCGGCCAACGACAGCGGCTTCGAAATCGACGAGGCCGAGGTGGCCTACTGGGGCCGATGCCCCGAGTGCCGACTCCCCGCCACCGCCTGAGTTCTTCCACCCCCAACATCAACCAACCATCAAGCAAGCACCACAAGGAGAAGCAATGAGCAGCGAAGGCAAGTGCCCGGTCACCGGGGCCCTGACCTCCCACGAAATGGGACAGGGGAACATCGACTGGTGGCCCAACCAGTTGAACATCAACGTCCTCCACAACAATCCAGAAGTCGGCGATCCGATGGACGACGACTTCGACTACGCCAAGGAGTTCAAGTCGCTCGACCTGGACGCGGTGATGAAGGATCTGAAGGCCCTCATGACCGATTCCCAGGACTGGTGGCCCGCCGACTACGGCCACTACGGACCCTTCATGATCCGAATGACCTGGCACGCCGCCGGCACCTACCGCATCCAGGACGGTCGCGGTGGAGCGGGCACCGGAATGCACCGGTTCGCTCCGCAGAACAGCTGGCCCGACAACGGCAACCTGGACAAGGCCCGTCGCCTGTTGTGGCCGGTGAAGCAGAAGTACGGCAAGAAGCTCTCGTGGGCCGACTTGTTCGTCCTGGCGGGCAATGCAGCCCTCGAATCGATGGGCTTCAAGACCTTCGGTTTCGGCGGCGGACGCGAAGACGTCTACGAACCCGACAACACCTACTGGGGCAGTGAGAACACCTGGCTCGGCGACAACCGCTACAAGGGCGACCGCGAGTTGGACAAGCCCCTCGGTGCAGTGCAGATGGGTCTCATCTACGTGAATCCGGAAGGCCCGAACGGCAATCCGGATCCGGTGGCCTCGGCCCGCGACATCCGCGAGACCTTCGGCCGGATGGCGATGAAAGACGAAGAGACCGTGGCTCTCGTGGCCGGCGGCCACACCTTCGGCAAGGCCCATGGTGCTGGCGATCCCGGCAAGTACGTCGGCCGCGAGCCCGAGGGTGCTCCGATCCAAGCCCTGGGCTTCGGATGGGAGAACACCATGGGTGAAGGTCACGGCGTGGCCACCATCACCAGCGGTATCGAAGGTGCATGGACCACCAACCCCATCGCCTGGGATCACGACTACTTCAAGATCCTGCTCGAGAACGAGTGGGAACTCACCAAGAGCCCGGCTGGTGCGCAGCAGTGGATCCCCAAGGGCGGAGCCATGGCAACTGCCGTGCCGGACGCCCACGATCCCTCAAGCGTCACGCTCCGATCATGACCACTGCCGACCTGGC
>JBMTPW010000295.1:0-2578 GCA_049444115.1 Ilumatobacteraceae bacterium
CTCGCGAAGGTTGGCCCGGAAGCTTTCGAGGTTGTCGATGGCTGCTTCGATGGCCGCTCCGATGTCATTGGTATGGATGTGGCAGTTCCACAGTCCATCACCCCCGACCACCACGATCGAGTCACCGATCTCGCCCCAATCCTTCTTGAACTCGCCGATCCGACCGTCGTCGAGGTGCAAGAAGTACATCACCTCGTAGCGGAGATCGGCCACCGTGGTCTCGTCGTGTTCGTCAGGGGCGCGCGGAACTCCGGTCACCGGACCTGCGGTCACTCCGGATGCTCGATCCAGGCGGGCCGCCTCCTCCGCGCTCTCGGCCTCGGGCATCGGCTCGCCATCGACGACGTTCAGAGCCGCATCCAACAAGAGCAGGAATCCCGCGCCACCGGCATCCACGACCCCTGCGTCCTTCAGCACGGGGAGCAACTCCGGGGTGCGATCGAGAGCGGCGCGCCCGGCGTCACGCGCCGCACGCAGTGTCGCCCCGAGTGTGGCCCCCTCGGCTGCCGACGCCTTGGCTGCCTCGCTGGCTTCGCGCACCACGGTGAGGATCGTTCCTTCGATCGGTTTGAGGACCGCCTGATAGGCCGCCGTCGATGCCGCGCTCAACGCCTCGGCCACTTCGGTGGCCGTATTCGACGCCCGCGCCGACAGTTTCCCGGCCATACCCCGCAGAATCTGGGACAGGATCACCCCCGAGTTGCCGCGAGCACCCATGAGCGACCCGTGCGAGATGGCCTGACAGGTGGGTTCGATCTCGGTGGGTACCTGATCCAGTTCGGCCACCACGGCGTCCAATGTTCGGGCCATGTTTGTTCCGGTGTCGCCATCGGGCACCGGATAGACGTTGAGACGGTTGATTCTCGGCGCATGGGCCTTGACCGCATCGCGGAAGGTGATCACCGTCCGCCGCAGTCGCTCGGCGTCGAATTTCTCCGCCGACTCCCCGGGGGCCTGCAGGCGAGGGTTCACGAGCCGTATGGTAGTTGAATCAGGATTTCCCGTCGTGACCAGGGCCCAACGTGTCGAAGAAGCCGTGGCCCCGGGTAGCATCGGCAACCGGGTCGAAGACCCTGTACCAGATCGCTGATCGGGTCGCCGACCCGTCGAAGGTGAAAGAAGACGAGCCATGGCCGCAGTATGTGACGTGTGCAAGAAGCGCCCTTCCTGGGGCATGTCGGTATCGCACTCGCACGTGCGCACCAAGCGACGATGGAATCCGAACATCCAGCGGGTTCGCGCTCTCGTCGACGGATCCCCCCGGCGTCTGCACGTCTGCACCAGTTGCATCCGCGCCGGCAAGGTCACCAAGGTCGGGCGTTCCTCGACCCCGGCCAAGTAACTCCCACCATGCAAGGAGTGGTCAAGGCCTTCGATCCGGGCACCGGGACCGGTCTCGTGGTTCGTGACACCGATCTCGGCGAATTCGAATTGGCCTCCGACGCCCTCGAGGGCAGCATTCTGCGCATGCTTCGGCCCGGTCAGCGGATCGTCTTCGATCTCACCGGAGACGGACTGGCCACACGTCTGCGCCTCGGCTCCGAAGTCGACATGGGCACCCCGGGCACCTGAACGACCCGTCACGTCCCATCCGCACCGCCGGAGCAGTTCGCGTGTAGTGCAGTTCACACTGCCAAAGCCACCGTATTCCGGGGCGAATGTGGAATGGTCCGAAGAGCGCACCCTAGATTCAGGGTCACCATTCCGGGCCCTGTTGCCGAAGGAGAGTCATGAGCGGTTCCACCACCAACGATCGTTTGCAAACGTGGGTCGCCGACTGGGCGGCAATTCTCCAACCCGACAGCATCTATTGGTGCGATGGATCGGCCGAGGAGTACGACCGGTTGTGCCAGGTGCTGGTGGATGGCGGCACCTTCACCAAGTTGGACGAGGCCAAGCGACCCAATAGTTACTGGGCCCACAGCGATCCCGGTGACGTCGCCCGAGTCGAGGACCGCACCTTCATCTGTTCTGCCAATGAAGCCGATGCTGGACCCTCCAACAACTGGCGCGATGCATCGGAGATGCGCGCCGAACTGACAGGTCTCTACCACGGAGCCATGCGCGGCCGGACCATGTACGTGGTGCCCTTCAGCATGGGACCGCTCGGTTCTCCAATTGCGCACATCGGTGTGCAGCTCACCGACTCGGCCTATGTTGCCGTGAGCATGCGGATCATGACCCGCATGGGCCAGGGCGCGCTCGATGTCCTCGGCAATGGCGACTGGGTTCCCTGCGTGCATTCGGTGGGATCTCCCCTATCCGATGGTCAGGTCGACTCGGCGTGGCCGTGCAACCCGGACAACAAGTACATCGTGCACTTCCCCGAGACTCGCGAAATCTGGTCCTACGGCTCCGGTTACGGCGGCAACGCTCTCCTCGGCAAGAAGTGCTTCGCCCTGCGCATCGCTTCGGTGATGGCCAGAGACGACGGTTGGCTGGCCGAACACATGCTGATCCTCAAGCTCACGGACCCGCAAGGCTCCTCCAAGTACATTGCGGCGGCGTTCCCCTCGGCCTGCGGGAAGACCAACCTCGCGATGCTGGTGCCGACGATCCCGGGCTGGAAGGCCGAGAC
>JBMTPW010000296.1:0-2528 GCA_049444115.1 Ilumatobacteraceae bacterium
GTTCTATTCGAACTATGAGGCACCAGCGAAATGGGTACCCAAGACGCTCACCGACGACCAAGTGCGCGAGATCAACGCTCTCACCCATGTCGAGAACGAACTCATCGACGAGGCAGTCGGACGCATCCTCCATCACGTCGAAGCCCGCGGTTGGGGCGACGACACCGACATCATCTATTCCACGGACCACGGTGAACTACAGGGCGACTTCGGATTGCTCTTCAAGGGGCCGTACCACGTCGACGCCTTGATGCGACTTCCCCTGATCTGGCGTCCGGCCCCCTCGGCGGCAGTCCCACCGGCCACCGTTGATGCTCCCGTCGGTCACGTGGCATTGGCCGCCACGTTCAGTCGCATCGCTGGCCTACCCCGACCCGCCTACTGCCAATCCGAACGACTTCCCCTGCACGATGGCGAAGCCGGCGGCCTCGGTCACGAGCGGGTCCTCACCGAATGGGACAGCGTGCTGTTCGGCAAGGAGGTCCGCTTGCGCACCATCCACCGTGATGGTTGGGTGGCGACCACTTGTCTCGCAGGAACGGTCCACGATGGCACCGAAGGCGAACTCTACGATCTCGATGCGGATCCGCTTCAGCGCGTCAACCTCTGGAACGATCCGGCCCATCGGACCCGTCGCGACGAACTCATCGCCGATCTCCGGGACCATCTGCCATCGGCAGGAGCCCAACGACGCGACGTGGATGCTCCGGTCTGATCAACCAGCCAATGCCCCACAGAGGCGGGCAGCGAATTCTTCGGAGTGGGCATCGATCTTGGCACGATGCAGGGCCAGGCCTCCGACGACATCGGCACCCAGGCGCGACACGGTGCGATCCATGACGTCCAAGGTTCGGCCCGGATTGATGGCGAAGGTGCAGAACGTTGCAGCGCGTTTGCCGGCAATCGCCGGCAGGGAGCGGATGGCACCGATGTTCCACGGGGCCTGACCGAAGATGAAGGCTCCGTGAACCCAGGTTCCGATCAACACCACATCGGCTTCCTGAATGGCCCGATGATCGGGTTGCCGCAGCGCCTGAAGACCGCTGATGGTCCACCCCTCCTGCATCAGATTTCCAGCGATCGCTTCGGCGGCCTTCCAGGTGTGACCGGTCAAACTTTCCACCAACAATGCGGCTTTCATGTCTTCGATTCAAGCAGGTTCGCCGGGGTCGTACCGAATGATCCGACCACACTCGATTGCACGCCCGGTCCGCCGATGACCGCTCCGAATCAGCCGATCTTCTTCAGAGGCGCCCAGGCCAGGAGCAGATGCTTCCGACCTCGGTCGGCGAAATTCACCACGGCTTCGGTCTTGTCATCGCTTCCCGAGATGTCGATGATCACCCCTTCGCCGAAAATGGCGTGCTCCACGGTGTCGCCGATCCGCAGGCCCACGGCATGAGCACCAGAAGGTTCCGGAGGGCGACCGCGCGTCGATCCGGCGGCAAGGGCGGCGTCGACCTGACGTTCACGGAACTCGTCATCGGGATCGAAACTGCCCACCGGTCGCCGCGCCGGTCTTTCGGCAGTGGCCGACCGTCGGTTGGGAACCTTGCCTTGATGTTCGACGAGTTGCTCGGGGATCTCATCGAGGAAACGCGAGGGCGGGTTGTACTGGGTGGTTCCGAACTGACTACGCGACCATGCGTGAGTGAGGAACAATTGCTCCCGCGCCCGGGTGATGCCGACGTAGGCGAGACGACGTTCCTCTTCCAGTTCCGAGGCGTCGGTGAAGGCCCGAACGTGGGGGAAGAGTCCCTCTTCGACACCGACGATGACGACCACCGGAAACTCCAAACCCTTCGCGGCGTGCAGGGTCATCAGCACCACCTTGTCGTCGTCGGATAGTTCATCGGTGTCGGCGACCAGGGACACCTGCTCCAGGAATTCGTCCAGACGGGCGAACTCCTTGGCCGAGGACATCAATTCGCCCAGGTTCTCCAGACGACCGGCGGCCTCGATCGAATCGTCCTCTTCGAATTCGGCCAAGTATCCGGACTTGCGCAGAACGCTCTCCAGAATCTCTCCCGGATGCAAGTCGTCGTTGGCGGCGATCTCGGCAATCACTTCGTCGATGGCGGTCAGGAACGACTCGATTCCTCGTCGGGCGGCGCCGGACACACCGGCCTCCTGGGCGCGCCGCAGAGCTTCGTAGAAACTGACTCCCTCGTCCTTGGCGAAGGCATCCAGGCGACCGACGCTGGTGTCCCCGATTCCTCGTTTGGGAATGTTCAGTACCCGCTTGATGCTCACTTCGTCCATCGGATTGGCCACGATTCGGAGATAGGCGATGGCGTCCTTCACTTCCCGTCGGTCGTAGAAGCGCGTGCCGCCCACCACTTTGTAGGGAACGCCGAACCGCATGAACACCTCTTCCACCATCCGGCTCTGGGGATTGGTGCGGTAGAAGACGGCCATCTCGCCCCACGGGCGACCTTTGGCGTGGAGGGATTCGAAGGTTCGGGCCACGAAAGCCGCCTCGTCCCCTTCGTCCTGCGGGGTCCGGGCATGGACCTGCTCATCCCGCT
>JBMTPW010000297.1:0-2575 GCA_049444115.1 Ilumatobacteraceae bacterium
CCCCCCCCCCCCCCCCCCCCCCCCCCCCCCCCCCCCCCGGGCACCACTCGATGCCTGAAGAGGAAGCCTCTGACGAGCCTGAATGCTCGTCACGTCACACGCCACTCATGATCGGAAGACACCCGACCAACCCCTGCAGTGTGCCCGGGATCGAGCCCGTTTCCTCCCAGGGTCATCAAATAGTCACGATCGGTCCCCCGGGTATCGGTGGACACCACATATGGAGGCCCATCTGGAGGCCCATCGCCCTGACCGCGAGAAGACGCTCGGGTTCGGGCCGGGAGAGCCGAGGACTACGATCGGCCCATGAGCGACATCACTGCACTGAACGTTGAATTCCTCTTCCATCTGCACGCCACCCTCGATGCCCCGGTGGTCATTCCGAACGGCCCCCAGGGGACCCGAGTGATCGTGGGAATCAACGGTGGCACGGCCAAAGGTCCCAAGGTGAACGGCACGGTGGCCCACCTTGGAGCCGACTGGTTGACCCTGCGAGCCGACGGTACGGCGCAACTGGATGTGCGCGCGCTTATCACCACTGACGACGGCGCGTCGATCCACATGCGCTATCTCGGTGTGATGGCCCCCGGTGAGGCGGGCCCGCGCATCATCACCGCTCCTCTCTTCGAAGCCGGCGACGAGCGCTACACCTGGTTGAACGGTGTACAGGCCGTGGCCATGGGTGCTCCGGGTGCCAACGAAGTGCACTACGACGTGTACCGCGTGCTGTAACGACGACATGGGGGCGTACCCGAAGCACGTCAATCACGACCTCGGGACCATGACTTGTCCGGTCGACCTGGCGTCGGTCGACCTCTTCGGACCCGGTGCCCAAGAGCACTGGTACGAGATGTACGAGATCCTGCATCGGGATGCGCCGGTGTTGCGGATTCCCGGTGGCGGCCTGAAATCCGGCACGGACGCCTTCGTGCTCACCAAGCATGCCGACATCGTTGCGGTGGTGAAGGACCCGGAACGATTCATCGTCATGGGCCAACGACGCGTCGGTGAATGGGCCGAGGAGGGCATGACCGTCGAGCGGGCCTACGAGGTGTCGCGGAATCTGATGACGGCATCGATGGTGTCTCTGCGTCCTACGCAGGAGATGTACATCAAGCACCGCAAGGAACTCACCGATCCCTGGGTGGGAACCGGCGCACCACGACATCGCGAGATGATCGCCAAGGTCGCCAACGATCTCTTGGACGAATGGATCGATGACGGGGCCGTCGAGTTCATCAGTCGGTTCGCCCGACCTCTCCCGCAGCGAGTGTTCGCCAAGATTCTCGGTTTCCCCTTCGAAGACATTCCGCGCCTCGCCGAATGGGGCAACGCCATCGTGGTGCCCTTCGTCCACGGCACTGGACTGAAACACGAGCTCACCTCCGAACAGGCCCGGGACATGTTCGCCCGGCTCGAGGGATTCCAGGACTACATCTACGAACACGTGCGATCCAAGCGGCGCGATCCCCAGGACGACATGGTGAGTTTCCTGTGCCAGGTGCACTACGAAGCCCTGGATCGCCGGCTCACCGACTTGGAGATCGCCGGCATCGTGCACGCCATGATCATCGGCGCTCTCGAGACCACGCAGTACGCCATCGAAGAACAGGCCCAGCTGTTGTGTGAACAACCAGGCTTGTTCGATCGATTGCGTCAGGATCGCTCGAAATTGCGGGCCTTCACCGAAGAGAGTCTGCGGTTGCGTTCGCCCACCCATGGACTGTCGACACGGATGACCTCGCGCGACGAAGTGTTCCAGGGAGTCGAGGTGCCGGCTGGTTCATTGCTGCATCTACGCTTCGCGGCAGCCAACGTGGACGGCGAGGAATTCGACTGCCCGCGGGACATGGATCTCGAACGTGATGGGCTGACCCGACATCTGGCCTTCTCGGCCGGGCCGCGGGTGTGCCCCGGTGCCAACTTGTCGCGCATCGAACAGCAGGTGGCCTGGGGTGTGTTGTTGGACCGATTGGAAAGCATCGAATACGGCGAGGGCAACGACTGGCTGCATCAACCCGGCATCATGCTCGGAACCCTGAAACTGAACCTGCGTTTCACCAAGGCCCGCGAGCCATTGTCGCTGGGGATCGGACGAAACCCGACCCACTGATGGATGATCAGAGAGCGCCCGTGCGGTTGTCGATGTGGGTCTCCATGAGCTCCACGATGTAGCCATCGAGATCGATGATGAAGGCCACGGTCACCGGCCAGCGTTCCAATCGTTGCGGTTCCATCTGCGACACCGCACCCGCCGCGATGCAACGGTCGTAGATCTCCTGGCAATTGTCCACGTTCATGTAGACCTTCCAGAGGGCGAACCCGTGATCGATGGACTGACGATCCTCGTAGCGCTCGGCCAATTGCAGCCGGCCACCACCCTTGTCGGCAGCGAGCACGATTTCGTGCACACCGGGAATCTCGGTGCGGCTCTGCACCTTCAGACCCATGGCCTCGGTGTAGAACTTCTCGGCCCGGGCGATGTCTTCCACATAGATGCAGTACTGACCAACCGTTGTCGGCATGATTCTCCTCAGATCGGATAGAGCGGGAAGTCGTGATCGGTCAGCCAGTG
>JBMTPW010000298.1:0-2569 GCA_049444115.1 Ilumatobacteraceae bacterium
GGACGATGCCGTAGCCGATGACCCACGCAGCCAGAAAACCCCCCACTCCTTCGTGGGACCAGTTCAATTGCTCAGCCAAAAAGACGGGCACAGCCACCACGAACCAGATGTCGCGCGAGCCGAACAGGAAGAATCGGGCGAACGAGAGCTTGTTGATCGGGTCCGACTTCGACAGCAGTGACGTGAGCTTGGGCTTCCGCTTCGACTTGCCGATGTCCTCGTTCAACATCACCACGAGGAGCAGAACCATCACCCCGAGAGCGGCGACCATGACCCAGAGCGAACCGTCGAACCCGAGAGTGGCGAGCAAGGCCGAGCCGAGGAAGAACCCCACCCCCTTCAGAGCGTTCTTCGAACCCGTGAGGATCGCGACCATCCGGAAGAGCGACCCGTCACCCGCCACCGTCTTCACTGCACTCTTCGAACTCATCTTCGTGAGGTCCTTGGCGACGCCGGACAAGGCCTGCATGGCCATCACGAAGAGAACCGACAGCCATCTGTCCCACGAGGGATCTTCCAAGGTGAGCGCCGACAGGGCGACCATCTGCAGTACCAGTCCGCCGACCAAGGTGCGATTGAGGCCCTTGCGTGCTCCGACCCAACCACCCAGAAGATTCGTGAGAATCCCCATGAACTCGTAGGCGAGGAAGAGGAAGGCGATGGCGACCGCCGAGTAGCCCAATTCGTTGAAGTGAAGGAGCACCAGCATGCGCAGCGCGCCATCAGTGAGGGTGAACACCCAGTAGCCGGCCGTCACCAAGACGTAGTTGCGCAACTTCACGCGTTCACCGCTTGCGCCACTTTGTCGGTGAGCTCGACCATGCGGTGGGCGTAGCCGTACTCGTTGTCGTACCAGACGAGCAGCTTGAGCAAACGGCCGTCCACCACCATGGTCGACAGAGCATCGACGATGCCCGATCGGGTGTCGTTCACGTAGTCGGCCGACACCAAGGGACGCGTTTCGAACCCGAGAATTCCGGCCAAAGATCCAGAAGCAGCACGCTCGAGCGCAGAGTTCACCTCGTCGACCGTGACATCACGTGACATGGTGAACACACAATCGGTGAGCGACGCATTGAGGAGAGGCACGCGCACCGCTGTTCCGTTCAGTTTGCCGGAGAGTTCGGGATAGATCATCGTGATCGCCGTCGCCGATCCGGTGGAAGTGGGTACCAGTGAATTGAGAGCAGACCGTGCTCGACGCAGATCCTTGTGCGGCGCGTCGACGATCACCTGCGTATTGGTGACGTCGTGAATTGTGGTGATGGCCCCGCGTTCGATCCCGAACTCTTCGAGTAGCACCTTCACCACCGGTGCGAGCGAGTTAGTGGTGCACGAAGCCGCCGTCACGATCGAGTGATGTTGTGGGTCGTACAGATGATCGTTGCAGCCCATCACGACGTTCAGCACGCTCGGGTCCTTCACCGGACAGGCGACCACGACCGAGCGGGCACCATTGGCGAGATGAGGCTCGAGGTCGGCGACCGTCTTGAATTTGCCCGACGATTCGACGACCACGTCGACTCCGAGTTCGGCCCACGGGATCTGCTCGGGGTGTGAGTACTCAGTGAATCCGACTCGGCGACCATCGACGATCATCGACTCACCTTCGATCGACACGTGGCCGTCGTATCGTCCGTGCACCGTGTCGAACTGAAGAAGATGAGCGGCTGCCTCTACTCCCCCTTTGATCTCGTTCACGTGGACGAGTTCGAGGTCGGGATGGTGACGCAAGGCGCGAACGGCCAGACGACCCATACGGCCGAAGCCGTTGATTCCGATGCGGGTGGTCACCATGTGATCTGCTCGATTCCTCGCAGCATCTGTACACGTCGGGCGAGTTCGCGTGCCGTGGCATCGAAGACCGAGGCACGACCCGACCTCACCGGATCGGGGATCGACCAATGAATCCAAGTCGCCGGTGGTTCGATCTCTTCGCGTGCTTCGTCGCACACCGTGATCACCACATCGGCGTCGATGTCAACCTCGTCGAGGTGCTTCGGAACGATGCCGTCCAAGGTGAGACCCAGTCGTCCAGCCGCCGCCACCGCTCCGGGGTGAACTCGATCGGCTGGATGCGTACCGGCTGACTCGGCGTCTCCTGCGCCGACCGACTTCCAGATCGCGGCCGCCAATTGACTCCTCGCCGAATTACGGGTGCAGACGAACAAAGCGCGGCGTCGTGACGTTCCCGTAACCGGCGGCAACAGACCTTCGACGGCACCAGGCATCAACTGGACGTAGCGACGACGACCGTCACCCTGCGACTTCACTCTCCTGACGAGGCCCGACTCCTCCAGGATGCGCAGGTGATGGGCCAGCAGGTTGGAGTCGCAGCCCGTGAGATCGGCGAGGTCGCCGGGCGAATGATCGCCCGAGGCCAGTGCATCGACGATCTTCAGCCGTGACGCGTCGCCGAGGGCGGCGAAGCGAGAGGCTCGGTGGTTCAGATCCACGACCCCGAGAATATGTCTCAATATTCATTGAGACACTTTCGACGGGGTGAACGTTCGATGAACTCAGTGAACCCGTCGTGGTCGACCGATCCGAACACTGACGCCCGGCGAAC
>JBMTPW010000299.1:0-2563 GCA_049444115.1 Ilumatobacteraceae bacterium
GGTGGGCAAGCGCACGACCGGGGCCTTCTTCATGGAGCACGTGGCCGATAACGGAACCGAGAATTGCGACTACTTGTTGACCTGCGATCTCGACAATCAGCCGACTCCCGGATTTCGGTTCTCCAGTTTCGAGAGCGGCTACGGGGACATGGTGGCCCGAGCCGATTGGGAAACCGTTCGGATCCTTCCGTGGGTTCCGGGAACCGCCCTCATCATGTGTGATCTCTTCGACAAGGAGTCGGGAGAATTGGTCGAGGTGGCACCGCGAACGATTCTTCGTCGTCAGGTGGAGGGTGCCGCAGCGGCAGGTCTGATGCCGATGGTGGGTAGTGAGATCGAGTTCTTCTTGTACCGCGACAGTTACGAAGCAGCGCGGGCCCAGGGGTACCGCGACCTGCGTACCCACTCGGACTGGGCCCAGGACTACAACATCCTGCAGACCACCCGCGACGAATACGTGATCGGTGACCTGAGGCGAGCCCTCGAGTCCGCCGGAGTTCCTGTGGAGTTCTCCAAAGGCGAGGCAGGAGCGGGCCAGCACGAAATCAATCTCTCCTACGCGTCGGCCGTCGAAATGGCTGATCGCAACCACATCTACAAGACGGCCACCAAGGAGATCGCCGCCCTTCATGGTCGGTCGGCCACGTTCATGGCCAAACCATCGATGGGCGACGTCGGATCTTCCTGCCACGTACATGTCAGTCTCTGGAAGGCGGACGGAGAGACATCGGTGTTCGCTGGAGCCGACGCCCACGAAATGACAGCGGAGTTCCGGCATTTTCTGGCCGGCATGGTCGCCACTGCCCGCGAGTTCTCGCTGTTGTGGGCTCCGACCGTGAACAGTTATCGCCGGTACCAACCCGACTCCTGGGCTCCGACGGGCATCGGTTGGGGAGTCGACAACCGCACCGTGGGTTTCCGTGCCGTCGGACACGGATCCTCCACGCGAATCGAAAGTCGGATCCCAGGTGCCGATGCCAACAGCTATCTGGCCTTCGCCGGCATCATCGCTGGGGGCCTGTACGGATTGCGCGAACGTCTGCCCTTGGAGCCCGCTTTCACTGGAAACGGGTATTCGGATCCAGCGATTGCCCGCATCCCATGGAATCTTCCCGATGCCATCGAATTGTGGCGGCGAAGCGACATCGCTCGCGCCTGTTTCGGAGACGATGTCCACCACTGGATCCTGCGTTCGGCGGAATCCGAGTGGGAAGCCTTCAATCGGACGGTGACCGATTGGGAGCGCGAGCGTTACTTCGAGCGCATCTGAGACCCGCACATCCGATCGTGGCCGTCGCTGGCCCGACATGAAGGGAATGCACCATGAACACGACACTGGACCTGCACCGTGGGCGACTCGAGGGGAAGTCGATTCTGATCACCGGTGCAGCAGCCGGCCTCGGTCGAGTGGGGGCCGAACTCTTCGCCCGACATGGTGCGCGCGTCGTCGTGGCCGATGTGATCGACGGTGACGAGGTGGTCGACTCCATCAATGGCTTCGGAGGAGAGGCCAGCTTCGTGCGCTGCGACGTGAGTGACGAAACCTCTGTCGAGGCCGCGGTCGCCTTCGCGGTCGAGACCTACGGTCGACTCGATGTCCTGTACAACAATGCCGGGGTGATGTTGAGCGAGGACGACGATCCCGTCAGTACTCCCACGGACGTCTATCGCAAGACCATGGACATCAACGTTCTCGGCACCTTGCTCGGATGCCGGTACGCGATACCGGCCATGCTCGACAACGGTGGCGGATCCATCGTGAACGTGGCCAGTTTCGTGGCGCATATGGGGGCGGCCACGCCACAGATCGCCTACACGGCATCCAAAGGTGCGGTGCTGGCCATGACCAGGGAGATCGCCGTGATCTACGCACGCCAGGGAATTCGTGCGAACGCGCTGTGTCCGGGACCGGTCATGACGCCGCTCTTGGCGAAGTTCCTGAGTGACGAGGATCGACGACGACGGCGTTTGGTGCACATCCCCATGGGTCGATTCGGTCGCCCGGAGGAAATCGCCCAGGGGGCGTTGTTCTTGGCATCCGATGAGAGCAGTTGGATGACCGGGCAATCTCTCGTCATCGACGGGGGTATCACTGCCGCCTACGTCACTCCCGAGTGAGCGACCAGCGGTTCGCTTCAGCTGAGGATCACCGTGCCATTGGCGGTGAGTATCTCGGCCGCGAGACCTGGTCGGTCGGCATAGTTCAGCGAGATCACCCACTCCTCGTCGCCAAGTGCCGACTCGTCGCTGACCGCTGACAGGACGAGATCGATCGTTCGGGGTTGCGGGTGGAAGAGGTCCAGTGCCAGGAGGGTTCCGCCCACCGGAAGGTTCTCGCTCGGGTGCACGGTGCGGCCCCAGTCGATGAAGAAGGGGAGGACGCCGTCGGAAGGTGGAGACGTGAGGCTCCATTCCAATTCCACACCGTCGGGTCGTCGTCGGGTCATGGCTCGCACGTCCCCGGGATCGAAACCGGCATCGCGAGCGGCCGCCACCACCTCGATCAACGGCCGATGGGGCGCAGCACACCAGGCCACCAGACGCGAGGCGTCGAGGTCGTCGA
>JBMTPW010000300.1:0-2562 GCA_049444115.1 Ilumatobacteraceae bacterium
GGGCGGTGTCGTCGGGGAGCGTGCTCGGCATTCTCATCGCCGGTTGGGCCAGCGCCAACAAGTATTCGCTCCTCGGTGGTTTGCGCGCCGCCGGTCAGTTGATCGCGTACGAGCTCCCGATGGTGCTCGCGGTCATCGGTGTCATCATTCAGGCCGGCACCATGAATCTGCAGAACATCGTGGTGGCGCAGAACGCTGGGTCCATGTTCGGTTGGGACGGGCTCGGTAATCCGTTCGTGCTCACGCAGTTCGTGGGATTCATCATTTTCATGATCGCCGTTCAAGCCGAACTCACTCAGACCCCCTTCGACATGCCCATCGCCGAATCGGAACTGGTGTCGGGTTACATGACCGAGTACTCCGGCTTCCGCTTCCTCACGTTCTTCATCGCCGAGTTCGCCACCGCCGGTGTCTTCTCGCTGATCGCGTCGGTGCTCTTCCTCGGCGGCTGGGGTATCCCGTTCGCATGGTTCGGTTGGGACAGCATGGACAGCGTCGACAACTGGATGAACGTGGTCGGCCCCCTCATCATGGTCACCAAGATGATGTTGCTCTCGTTCGTCATCATGTGGGTGCGCTTCAGCTACCCGCGTTTCCGCGAGGACCAACTGCAGCGTTTCGCGTGGAAGGTTCTCGTTCCCGTCTCACTGGTGAACATCATGATCACCGCGATCTTGAAGGTGGCGTTCTGATGCCCAAGGTCCCCGGTCTTCTGAAGGGTCTCGGCGTCACGCTGAACACCCTCAAGCGCACCACCATCGATGGTGCGAACACCGTGCAATATCCGCACGAGAAGGAAGCCCCGCCCATTCGCGCGCGCGGTGTCATTGCTCTGCGCGAGGACAACTGCACGTCGTGCATGTTGTGCGCTCGCTCCTGCCCGGACTGGTGCATCTACATCGAGGGTCACAAGGAATTGGCTCCTCCGCGTCGCGCTGGTGGCAAGCCCCGCCAGGTGAACAAGCTCGATCGTTTCGACATCGACTACGCGTTGTGCATGTATTGCGGAATCTGCGTCGAGGTGTGTCCCTTCGACGCGTTGTTCTGGAGCCCCGAGTACGAGTACAGCGAGCCGCGCATCGCCGACCTTCTGCACGACAAGGTGAAGCTCGGCGAGTGGATGGAAACCGTGCCCGAAGCTCCGGCCCTCGAAGCCGGAGCCGAGAAGAAGGGCAAGAAGTGATGTTGGCCGCCGATCTTCTCGTCGCCCAGAACATCGGCTTCGGAATCATCGCGTTGCTGATGATCGTCGGAGCTCTCCGCGTGGTCACCGTCAACAACGTGGTTCACGCCGCGCTCTGGTTGGTGGTGGTGTTGTCGGGTGCGGCGGCTCAATATCTGCTGTTGTCGGCCGAATTCGTTGCCATCACCCAGGTGCTGGTGAACGTCGGAGCCGTGATGCTTTTGTTACATTTCGCAACGATGCTCACGCGGGCGCGCATCGGCGCCGAGAACGATCTCAACAACAAGAACTGGAAGATCGCTATCCCCGTGTCGTTGTTGATGTTGGGCGTGATGTCCTACGTCATCATCGACGGCTTCCAGGACGAGAAACTCATCGAGAATCCCGGCGAGATGACCCAAGTGCCGGTCCAGGTGATCAGCGACGACATCTTCGGTCCGTACCTGTTGCCGTTCTGGGCCCTGTCGTTCGTTCTCCTCGTCGCCGTCATCGGCGCCATCGTTCTGGCGCGGAAGGACTGAGACCACCATGTTGACCGCACAATTCCTTCTGCTCGGCGCGGTGCTGTTCTGCATCGGTGTCTATGGCGTGTTGGCTCGCAAGAACGCCGTCATGGTGCTCATGAGCATCGAACTCATCCTGAACTCCGTCAACCTGAACCTGTTGGCCTTCTCGGTGCGACATGGTTCCGTCGACGGAAACACGTTCGCCCTGTACGTCATCGCGATCGCCGCGGCCGAGGTCGGCGTCGGACTCGCGATGGTCCTGCTGATCTATCGCAACCGGCGCACCATCGCGCTCGACGACCTGTCCGAGATGAAGGGCTGATCGATGCTCGCCGCAGAAGCAACCGCCGAAGTTCACGCGTCCACGGGCTGGTTCCTGGAGAACGCGTGGGTCATCCCGATCATCCCAGCCGTCGCATTCGCTCTCATCATCTTCTTCGGCAAGAAGATGCCGATGAAGGGCAGCGAGTTCGGTGTCGCATCGATGCTTGGTTCACTGGTGTTGGCGGTTGGTGCCGCGTGGCAGTGGATTCAGCGGGTCGACGGTGTCTCTCACGCCGCTCATTCGGCCGCCGAAGAAGGCGCGCACCATGCCGCGCCGTTCGTCGGTCCGATCATTCGTGAATGGACGTGGTGGCAGAGCGGCGGATTCGAGTTCGGAATCGGTCAACACATCGACGGACTCGCGCTCACGTTGCTGGTCGTGGTGGCGTTCATCTCGAGCCTCGTGCAGATCTACTCACTCGAGTATCTCCGCGGCGACCGTCGCTACACGCACTTCTTCGCGGCCCTCACCTTGTTCTCCGCCGGCATGTTGTGCATGGTGCTGGCGCCCAACATGGTGCAGCTCATCCTCGGCTGGGAGATCATGGG
>JBMTPW010000301.1:0-2535 GCA_049444115.1 Ilumatobacteraceae bacterium
CTCGGCCATGTGGCCGGCGCCTTGTTCGTGGCGCACCAGGATGTGGCGGATGGCGCTGTCGAGCAACGGGTCGTAGGCGGGCAGGATGCATCCACCCGGCAGACCGAAGATCGTGTCCACCTTTTCCAGTTCCAGGGCCCTGATCAGGGCCTGGGCTCCAGTGATCTTCTCGCTCATGTCGTTTCTGCTCTCATGTGTGCCAACCCTGCGAAGTCGTCGGACCTCTTCGGCTGGCTATCGGTTGGGATGGATGACCACTTCGGGTGGCGAGTCATTCCCGGAAAACGAAAGAGCCCCCCGTGTGGGAGGCCGAACGACGTCTTCGCGGGAACGAAGACGTCACTGAAGTACTACGAGAACGGCAACGACGACCGTCGGATCCGCACCAGCGGCCATCGGAGTCGTCGTCGTGTTCATCGCCAAGAGTCTGCCATGGCCGACTCCCGGGCGACAACCTTTCCGGTTGCCTGGTTCGGGAACGGGTCAACTCCCGGGAAAGGCCCCCTGCAGTCGGGCCGCCGTGAGCGTGTTCTCCAAGAGACAGGCGATGGTCATCGGTCCCGTCCCTCCGGGCATGGGGGTGATGGCCCCGGCCACGGCCTGGACCGCCTGGAAGTCCACGTCTCCCACGATTCCGGCCTCGGTACGGGAGATGCCCACGTCCACCACGGCCGATCCCGGCTTGACGAAGTCCGCCGTGATGAGTCCGGCCTGTCCGACCGCCCCGATGACGATGTCGGCCTCCCGGCATACGGCCGCCAGATCACGGGTCCGACTGTGGGCGATGGTCACCGTGGCGTCCACGCCCTTGCGGGCCAGCAGCAGAGCCAAGGGAATCCCCACCAGCATCGACCGTCCCACAACCACGGCGCGTCGTCCACTGGTGGCCACGCCGTAACGCTCCAACAACCGCATCACTCCCAGGGGCGTGCAGCCGACCAGGCCGGGCAGGCCGCGCACCAGACGTCCCATGGATTCCGAGGTCAGCCCGTCCACGTCCTTGTCGGCGGGGATGAGGGCCAGGATCGCCTCTTCGTCGTAGCCCGCAGGTAGCGGACTCTGCACCAGGATCCCGTGCACGGTGGGATCCACGGCCAGTCCCGACACGATGTCGGCCACGGCCTTTTGACCGGCTCCCGCGTCCAGGACTTCGTTGCGGCTGATCAATCCAGCCTTGGCGGCTTGGGTGTGTTTGTTGCGGACGTAACGCTGACTCGGCCCGTCGTCACCCACCAGGACGGTTGCCAGACACACCGGCGGCGAACCGGCCGCAGCAATGGTGGCGGCCAGTCCCGACACGATTTCGTCCCGAAGACGGTTGCCATCCATGAGGATCGCCCCACCCGGGGTGCGCTCCGGCACCGGTACGGGCGACCCTTCGGGTTTCATGTGGCTGGCCCTTCGGGATTCATGTGGCTGGCCCTTTGGGTTTCATACGGGAAATGCTACGGCGGTCCTTGACGGCCTAGCCTGCCGGTATGACTCAACCTCCGTCTCCTTCCGTCGCGCCGGCCACCGGCCGCCTCGGAGTCCTCACCGTCGGACTCGGTGCCGTGGCCTCGACCCTCATCGCCGGAGTGGAACTCACCAAGAGGGGCCTCGGCCTGCCCATCGGTGCCCTGACCCAGATGGGCACCATTCGCTTGGGGAAACGCACCGATGACCGCACCCCCCTGATCAAGGACTTCGTGCCACTGGCCGCCCTCGAGGACATCGTCTGGGGCGCCTGGGACGTCTTCCCTGATGATGCCTACGTGGCCGCCAGCCGAGCCGGGGTTCTGGAGAGCGGCAAGCACATCGAATCCATCAGCGATGCACTCCGCGACGTTCGTCCCATGCAGGCCGCCTTCGAGCGCAAATATGCCCGCAACCTGGACGGGAACCACGTCAAGCCCACTTCGTCGAAGCGGGCCATGTTGGAGGCCATCCGCGAGGACATCAATCGCTTCAAAGAAGAAAAGAAGTGCGATCGCCTGGTCATGATCTGGTGCGCCAGCACCGAGATCTTCATCGAGCCGGGTCCGGCTCACATGGATCTGGCCGCCTTCGAAAAGGCCATCGACGCCAACGACGAAACCATTTCTCCCTGCCAGTTGTACGCCTACGCAGCCCTCCTGGAAGGTGTGCCTTTCAACAATGGCGCCCCCAACTTGGCTGTCGATGCTCCGGCCCTGCGCCAATTCGCCACCGACAAGAACATCCCGATCTCGGGCAAGGACTTCAAGACCGGCCAGACCCTGATGAAGACCGTGCTCGCCCCCATGCTGAAGGCCCGCATGCTCGGACTGCAGGGCTGGTACAGCACGAACATCCTCGGCAACCGTGACGGCGAGGTGCTGGACGCTCCGGAGAACTTCAAGACCAAGGAGGAGTCGAAGCTCGGGGTTCTCGAGGACATCTTGCAGCCCGCGAAATATCCCGATCTCTACGGCAACATCTTCCACAAGGATTCGATCAACTACTACCCACCCCGCGGCGACGCCAAGGAGGGGTGGGACAACATCGACATCGTCGGCTGGCTCGGCTACCCGATGC